>JBDSJK010000466.1:0-5463 GCA_039917535.1 Burkholderiales bacterium | reverse complement strand
CGCGGCGGGTGCACTCGTGTTGGCTGTGGATTTGGTCATGACCGACAAAATCAACAATGCGTTTTGCGCGATTCGCCCGCCGGGGCACCATGCGTTGTCTAACTCCTCCATGGGGTTTTGTATTTTTAACAACGTCGCTATAGGCGCGGCCCATGCAATTGCTGCTCACGGTTTAAGTCGCGTGGCGATTCTAGACTTCGATGTTCATCACGGCAACGGTACGGAGGAAATATTCTCCAACGATGCGCGCGTGATGTTGTGCTCAACTTTTCAGCATCCTTATTATCCTTATCAGGGTGCCGACACCATCAGTGATCACATCATTAATACACCTCTCGCCGCAAACTCAGACGGTGCGGCGTTCCGTGCGGCGGTGGAACGGGATTGGCTGCCGAATCTTAGGCGCTTTCGACCAGAGTTGATTCTGATCTCGGCGGGTTTCGATGCGCACCAAGATGATCCGCTGGCTTATCTCAAGTTGACCGAAGATGACTATCGCTGGGTGACGCAGCAGATTGTCGCGCTGGCGCATGAGTTTGCGCGGAGGCGTATTGTGTCTACCCTGGAGGGCGGCTATAACCTGAATGCATTGGGACGCAGCGTGACGGAGCACGTGCGCGTTCTGGTGGGTGATGAAAACTGACGATTTGCTTTTCTGTAGCGTAACGATGCAAACAACTGCCTCGAGAGCCGCGCCAATATTGGATCTCCTGGGAGTTGTATAGCAGAGTGCAGAAAAAGCCAGTCCCCAGCGAATGGTTTTTCATTCTGAGCGGAGCGAAGAATCTGCTGTTATCTGTGAATCACCCGATTACAAAAGCAGATTCTACGTCGTGAAGTTTACCCTTGAGTGCAGCGAAGGGCGCCTCAGAATGACATAAGGGTGTTTTCTTACAATCTGCCAGTTATTTCTGGCCCCTGTGTAACGTCACAGCAAATCATTCATCCCCGCAACTTCACGATCAATTCCCGCCAAACATTTTCTAACAGTTCGTCTTGTGCTTCCGCACTAGGATGAAAACCGTCTGCTTGAAACAATTCTCGACGGGTTTCGATCCCGGATAGCAGTGAGGGTACAAAAGCGATTTTGTTCGCTTTAGACAAGTCATAGAATGTTTGTTGGAACTTTTCCGTGTAGGCTTTGCCATAGTTAGTCGGGAGACGAATGCCGACCAGAATAACGCTTGCGCCCCGCCCTGTGCAGGCAGTGATCATCGCTTGCAGATTGTTGCGCATGACGCTCAGCGTTAGGCCGCGTAGGCCGTCATTGGCGCCGAGTTCTAGCACGACGATGTTGGGTTTATGCGTATTGAGCGTGGCGGGGAGACGGGTCAGCCCACCTGCGCTTGTTTCTCCGCTGATACTCGCGTTGATCACCGCATGGGGTAATTTTTTTGACCGCAGCCTTTGTTGTAGTAAATCGACCCAGCCTGTATTCTGCGCAAGACCGTACCCCGCCGAGAGACTGTCGCCGAACACCAAGATCACGGGTCGGATCGCGGCGCCCGTCGGCTGAATCACACCCAGCGTACTCACCAGCACGAACAACAGAATGGACCGCACGATCGAATCGCCGATACTGATTGCTGAAAATTTAACCAAGCAGGTGTCCACTGGAAACGGCATGCTGACCATACTCCACGAGGTGAGTTTTGCTGTCAAGGCGGGCGAAGCGGTTGCGATTATCGGCGCCTCAGGATCGGGCAAGTCTACGCTGCTGGGCTTGCTGGCCGGGCTGGATGCGCCCAGCGCCGGCCGCGTGGTGTTCGATGGACAGGAATTAGGCCAGCTCAACGAGGATCAGCGAGCGATACTGCGTGGCCACCGCTTAGGATTCGTGTTTCAATCCTTTCAACTTTTGCCTGCACTGAATGCGATAGAGAACGTCATGCTGCCGCTAGAACTTTCCGGCGCGCGCAACGCCCGTGATCGCGCTCGGTCCATTTTAGAGCGCGTTGGGCTGGCTGAGCGGCTTAATCATTATCCGCGTACATTATCGGGCGGCGAGCAACAGCGCGTCGCCATCGCGCGAGCGTTCGTCACCGAGCCTGCGTTGTTGTTCGCCGATGAGCCAACGGGAAATCTCGATACCAGCACCGGATCGGCCATCATTGATTTGTTATTTTCCTTGAACCGAGAACGCGGCAGCACACTACTGTTCGTAACCCATGATGATGCTTTGGGCGCGCGCTGCACGCGCAGTATTGAGATCGCGGTTGGACGTGTGTTGCGCGACGTGCAGGTAAAGGCGTGAGCGTTTTGCGGCTCGCGCTAGTCATGCTGTGGCGCGAAGTACGGGCGGGCGAGTTTCGTGCGCTTGCCATAGCTCTCGCGATTGCTGTCGCCGCGCTCACCACCGTGAGTTTTTTCTCTGATCGTGTCGCTCGTACCCTGGACAATGAAGCCAATCAGATGCTGGGGGCTGATCTCATTGTAATCGCCGATCATACGATACCTGAAAACTTTCTAACGCAAGCCGCGAGCCTGGGGTTAAGCACTTCACAGACAGTGGTGTTCCCCAGCATGGCCGTGCACGGTGAGCTGACCCATCTGGTCGACATCAAAGCGGTAGGGGTGAATTATCCCTTGCGTGGTAAGTTGCGCACTAGTTCAAAGCAGGGAGAAATTGAGCGCGAAACCAACCAAATTCCATCGAAGGTCACGGCCTGGGTCGTTCCGCGCATATTAGACTTGTTGCGCGCAAAAATAGGCGACAGGATTGAGTTGGGCGCCGCGCAATTCACCATCGCCGCGATCATCGCGCCTGAATCGGATACCGCGCTAGATTTTCTCAACGTCGCACCACGCATACTGATCAATCAACAAGATGTTGCCGCCACCGAGTTGTTAGGCGTCGGCAGCCGCGTCTCCTACCGTTTGCTGTTAGCCGGAACGAACGATGCGATTGCCGGCTATCGCGCTTGGGTTGAGCCAAAACTAGCGCGCGGCGAACGGGTTGAAGGGGTGCGTGACGCGCGTCCAGAGGTGCGCGCCATGCTAGAGCGGGCAGGGCGCTTCTTGGGATTGTGCTCGCTCATGGCGGCAATTATAGCGGCGGTGGCGGTGGCGCTCGCCGCTCGGCGCTTTGCAACGAGGCAGCTCGATCAAGCCGCAGTGATGCGTTGCGTCGGCGCGACTCAGCGCACCCTCGTGTCTCTTTACCTCGTTCAGTTATTAATACTGGGCAGCATCGCTAGCGCGGTAGGCATCGCGCTAGGCTGGTGCGCACAGTTTGGGTTGGGCCGCCTGCTTAGCAATTTTGCCGCCATGTCGCTCGATCTACCGAGTTTCACACCGGCGCTACAGGGCTTGTTGTTTGGCCTAACGATCGTATTGGGTTTTGCTTTCCCGATGATTTTGCGCTTGCGCGACGTCCCCACGCTGCGAGTTATCCGTCGCGAATATGGCGTGATGGAACCCGTCAGTATTTCCACCTATGTCGTTGGACTCCTGACCCTTGCGGCGATTCTCTACTGGCGCGCCGGCGACGCGAAACTCGCAACCTATGTGTTGCTTGGTTTCCTCGCCGGCGTTGCCGTTGCGGCGCTGGTGGGCTTTGCGTTGGTGACAATGGCCGCGCGTTTTCGCGAGACTGCCACCGGCCCATGGCGATATGGCCTCGCGAATCTGAAGCGACGCGCATTCAGCAGTATCGTGCAAATTATTGCACTTGGCCTGGGTATTATGGCGTTGTTAGTCCTGACGTTAGTTCAGGGCGATCTGTTGGACAGTTGGCGCAAGCGCTTGCCGCCCGATTCGCCAAATCGCTTCGTTGTTGGAATCCAACCCACACAACGCGCTGATATCAACGCGTTGCTCGCGCAACGCGGACTTGGCGAGGTGATGTTATACCCGACCGTGCGTGGGCGCTTGGTTGCGGTCAATGATCGAGTCATCGACAAAGCGAATTTCACTGATTTGCGCACCCAGCGTTTAGTGGATCGCGAGTTTAATCTTTCCTACGCCAACAAAGCCCGCGAGGACAACCTCATCGTCTCGGGTCGTTGGTGGAATGACGGTGTGCCCTCCGTTCCCGAGTTTTCCGTCGAAGAATGGATCGCTCACGAATTGAACATCCGCGTGGGTGACAGCCTTTCATTCGACATCGCCGGGACCCGCGTGGTGGCAAAGGTTAGCAATATCCGTAAGGTCGATTGGGATTCGTTCCGGGTAAATTTTTATGTCATCGCCAGCCCGGGGTTGTTAGAGACGATGCCAACCAGTTACATCACGGGTTTTTATTTGAAGCCCACGCAGGAAACGGCGCTGAATGACCTAATCCGCGCGTTTCCGAACCTCACCGTCATTGATGTGGCGGCGATCATGGCGCGCTTTCGTGTCATGACAGAGCAAGTGGCACAGGCGGTGCAGTTTGTGTTTTTGTTTACCGTGCTCGCCGGGCTGAGCGTGTTGTACGCTGCGATCGGGGCCACGCTGGACGAGCGAATTTTCGAAAGCGCTATCATGCGCACCGTGGGCGCGCAGCGCCATCAGTTACTTCTCGCTCAGCTCGCCGAATTTAGCGCCTTGGGCTTGGCTTCTGGCCTGCTGGGCGCCCTTGGCGCGCTGGGCTTGGGCCATGCGCTGAGCGCCAATGTGCTGAACTTGCCGTTCACGTTTAATCCTTGGATCGTGCTGTGGGGCGTGCTCGGCGGAACGCTGGGCGTCAGCGTTGCAGGCATGATCGGCATACGGGGCGCCATGAGTCAGCCGCCTTTGGAG
Organism: Burkholderiales bacterium; assembly: GCA_039917535.1. GTDB lineage: Bacteria > Pseudomonadota > Gammaproteobacteria > Burkholderiales > JALYOK01 > JBDSJK01. Next base: position 741 of record JBDSJK010000466.1, on the reverse strand, counting down.
GTGATTCGCCGCTTGGCGTAGTGAGTTATCACGGCGCGGTAAGATGGCCTGCATATTCCAGGCCAATTTGTACACCCAGTCCAGTTGAAATCGATCACCCGTTCTGGCGCTAGGAACTAAACTTAAATCCGTCAGCCGGTAAATCCAGGGGCGTAACGGCCCCGTAGCGACATTGGCGCGACGCCTATAAGTTTGAACAACGGAAGCTCGCGAGTGATATTGGGCGGACGCTCACTTTGTACTGTAGGTCTTTAGGCTGTATAGGTTGTCATAGGCGACATGGCTGTAAAGGCAAGCGGGGTGCGGCCTTCCAGACATACCTTGCCACGAGGCAAATGGGGTGCGGCTCTCGGCAAGGTGCGTCGGTTGCATCATGATCATTAAACAGGGTTCTGTCGCAAACTTCGAAGCGTTGCCGAGAGAGAGTAAGCTGACCGGGAACAAGCCACCGCTGCCGACATCAGGATCGATTTCAACGGCCGCCCAGTCGAGCGCGATCTCCTCCGCTGGGCGTCAGTGGGTAGGGGGCCTCTCCGAAGCCGCCTCGCGCTTCTTGCGCGCTTCTTGCGCCCGTCTATCCCCCGTGCGATCCAACCCCGGACGCGGCCGAGGCGGGGATTCAAATCACTCGGATCGGCCGCTATTACGCGGGCGGGCCTTGAACGGAGGCACAGGATCCGCACCGGCGCGCTGCTTTGCAAAGCCCCCCTCACGCCTGCGCAGCCGTTCTAGTCAGGGGCT
>JBDSJK010000465.1:0-7173 GCA_039917535.1 Burkholderiales bacterium | reverse complement strand
ACCGCTGGTAGCCGACAGTTTCGCGGGCAGCGTCAACGTTAATTGCGGATCGTAGATCACGGTCTTCGGCAGCACGCGATTATCGCGCTGAGTTTTCTTGATGCCGTTCTCCGTCATGCCCAGTATGGGTGTCATTTCGGAACCGGCATAAGTTGTCGGGATCGCCAAGATCGGCAAACTGGATTCCAGCGCGATGGCTTTGCCCAGCCCTATGGTAGAACCGCCACCGATGGCGACTGCGCAATCGGCGTTCAATCGTTTGGCTTCTTCCCGCGCCGCGCGCGCAGTCTCGATGGGCACGTGCATGACGGCTTTGTCATACACGCCAACTGCGCGCGTGCCTAAGCGTTTCGCGACTTCCTCTGCTTGGCCACGTTGCTCCAGGGTGGACAGCACCAGCGCGCGCTTGGCGCCGAGCAAGTCAATCTCACGCTCCAGGTGTTGCAAGCTGCCCGCGCCGAACACGACACGAGGAAACTGCGCGCTGAACAGAAACGGATTCATACGGTCGCGAGCAATTCCATTTTACTGAGCGAGACGCCCGTGATTTTCTGTAATTCCGTCAGCGATAAACCATCCACCATCTCGATCACGCGCAAACCTGCGGGAGTCACGTCGATCACGGCTAGATCCGTGTAGATGCGATTCACGCAGCCGATGCTGGTGAGCGGGTAGTTGCAATGGTCAACGATTTTGCTCTCGCCGGTCTTGGTCTGATGCTCCATCATGACGAACACTTTTTTCGCACCGATCGCGAGATCCATCGCGCCACCCACGGCAGGAATCGCATCGGGCGCGCCCGTGTGCCAATTGGCGAGGTCACCGCCGACGGACACTTGAAACGCGCCGAGCACACAAAAATCCAAATGCCCACCGCGCATCATGGCAAAAGAATCACCGTGATGAAAATACGCACCGCCCGGCAAAATAGTCACGGGCTGCTTACCGGCGTTGATGAGGTCTTGGTCCTCTTCACCTTTGGCTGGCGCAGGACCCATGCCGAGTAAGCCGTTCTCGCTGTGTAAAAAAATATCGCGATCTTTCGGCAAATGGTTCGCGACCAGCGTAGGCAAGCCGATGCCCAGATTCACGTAAGCGCCTTCGGGAATGTCGCGCGCTACGCGGGCGGCGATTTGGTCTCGGGTTCTGCGGGTCATTGCTGTTCTCCTAAGCCGCCACCTTCATTGCCGCTAAACTTGCTACACGAACCACACGCTTCACGAAAATCCCCGGCGTGATAATCGCCTCCGGATCCAATTCGCCCAACTCGACAATTTCGCTCACTTGCACGACCGCGCACTTTGCCGCGCTCGCCATGATGGGGCCAAAATTGCGGCCGGTTTTTCGGTAGGTAAGATTGCCCCAGCGATCAGCCTTCAGCGCCTTCACCAGCGCAAAGTCCGCGTGGATCGGATATTCCAGCACGTAGGACTTGCCGTCGATGATGCGCGTTTCCTTGCCCTTGGCGAGATCGGTGCCGTAGCCCGTCGGCGTGAAGAACGCACCGACACCCGCGCCCGCCGCGCGGATGCGTTCCGCGAGATTGCCTTGCGGCACTAACTCCAATTCGATTTGGCCGCTGCGATACAACTCGTCGAACACGTAGGAATCCGTCTGGCGCGGAAACGAACATATAATTTTTTTTACCCGTTTCGCTTTCAAGAGCGCAGCGAGGCCCGTCTCACCGCTCCCTGCGTTGTTGTTCACAATGGTGAGATCCGTCGCGCCCTGGGCGATGAGCGCGTCGATCAATTCCCGCGGTTGACCCGCCTCGCCGAAGCCACCGATCATGACCGTCGCACCGTCGTGGATATCGGCGAGGGCTTGTTGCACTGAGCTAACTATTTTGCTGATCATGACATCTCGTTCAAACTTGGTTTGTTCGGTGGCTTATGGCGCAAAAAATGCGCCTAACCCACCCTACGTTTATCTTGGATACCACGGTGGAATCTGCGCATCGACATTGATCCATACGGATTTCACGTCGGTATATTGCATCATCGCTTCAAAGCCCATTTCGCGCCCGTAGCCCGACGCGCCGACGCCACCGAAGGGCGAAGCCGGATTGACGCGCTTGTAGCAGTTGATCCACACCATGCCGCTACGCAAGCTTTGTGCGAAACGATGCGCGCGGGTGAGGTTCGCAGTCCACAATCCACCGCCCAAGCCATACTGGGTGCCGTTGGCGATCGCCATGGCTTCTTCGTCGTTCTTGAATGTGGTGACCGTAACGAACGGGCCGAACACTTCTTCCTGAGATACGCGATCCGTAGGTTTGGCTCTGACGATGGTGGGCTCCACGTAGTAACCTTTGCTAAGCGCCGCATCCGGCGGCGCCTTCCCGCCCGTGATGATCTCGCCACCTTCGTCGGTCGCGACCTTGCAATAACTCAGCACACGGTCGCGATGCAGCGCAGACGTGAGTGGCCCCATTTCTGTCGCGGCGTCCATGGGATTGCCAAGTTTGATGGATTTCGCGAGCTTGACGAAGCCTTCCATGAAGGGTTCGGCGATTTTTTCATGCAATACCAACCGCGATCCAGCAATGCAGGCCTGGCCCTGGTTGTGGAAAATCGCAAACGCCGCGCCGTTAATGGCTGCGGGCAAGAACGCATCTTCGAACACAATGTTCGCGCCTTTGCCGCCGAGTTCTAACTGCACGCGCTTCAGATTTCCGGCGGAGGCTTGCACGACCTTGCGACCCGTCGCGGTCGAGCCGGTAAAGGCGATTTTCGCCACGTCCAGGTGCTCGGCGAGATACTGCCCCGCGATGTGACCATAGCCGGGAATAATGTTGACCACGCCTTCAGGAAAGCCGACCTCCGCCATTAATTCCGCAATGCGCAACGTCGATAGCGGCGTGATTTCCGCGGGCTTCAGCACAACCGTATTCCCCGCCGCAAGCGCGGGACCCATTTTCCAACTGGTGAACATGAGCGGAAAATTCCACGGCACGATTTGGCCCACCACGCCCAGCGGCTCGCGCATGCCCAGATTAAGAAAACCCTGGTCGACGGGAATCACACTGCCTTCAAGTTTGTCTGCCATGCCGCCGAAATAGCGAAAAGTAATCGCAGTGCGCGGAACGTCGAGCCGCGTGGAATCCTTGAGCGGATGGCCGGTATCGAGACTCTCCAGTTGCGCAAGTTCTGCAGCTTTTTCTTCGATTTTGTCGGCGAGCTTGAGTAGCAGACGGCCACGGTCCATCGCCGCCAACTTGCTCCATTTAGGAAACGCTTTCTTTGCCGCAGCCACGGCGCGATCAACATCTTCTTTCCCCGCCAGCGCCACGTCGGCGATCTTAGAATTGTCGTGGGGATTCAAATCTTCAAGAGTGGCGCCATCAGCGGCATTGGCAAATTTGCCGTCGATAAAGAGTTTCGTTTGGATCGAGAGATCGGTCATTCAGTTGCCTTCAAGCATGTTGATCAAACGCCGCGATGGACTTCTTCCCCTTCAAGGGGGGTGGACTGGGATAGGAAAGGGTTTGTTCTGCAAACTTTAAAGAGAGAAACCCATCTCCACCCTAACCCGCCCCTTGAAGGGGAGGGAATCCTACCTCGCCTACCCTAGAAACTCACGGGATTTACCGGCGACTTCCCAGCCTCTATGTCGTACACCACCTGCGGCGAACCGTTCTCCCAGACCAGCAACATGGAGCGCTTCGGCGAAAAACCCTGGTGGCGGCAGTCGGCGGGCATCGCGGCCATGTCGCCTGCTTTCATGATGACGCGGGCGCGTGGCGCGCCGGTGTTTTTATCACCGCAGTTCCATTGGATTTCGTCGCACATTTGGAAGAACCACTCGATGCGATCGTTGCCGTGAATCACAGGCAGAATATGTTCCTCGGTGGTCGGACAGCAGAAACTGAATTTAACTACCGATGTGAACGACGGATTCCACGTCACATCGGAACGCGATAAATACGCGAACAAGTTGAAGCCATGGACTTCGTTTTCGAATCCCGGCTCGGGATGCAGTTCCGGTTTGTCTTGCGGCACATCGGCGAAGGCGCGATTGACGATGTAGCCATTGGCGTCGGAACGCATGACAAGATCGTCTTTCAGTCCCACGCAGCGCTTGGCGAGCTGACGCAGACGACGCAGCGCGTCCAAATTGCTGCCGTGCTTTCTACCGTAGGGCGTGCCGGTTTCCTGCGGCGCGGCAAAGGGGTCATAACCCTCGTTTACCCAATCCTCTAGCATCTCGACGAAGGTGGCGCGCACCAACTCGGTGGGATGATTCTCCAACAAATCCACGCCGGCTTTGCTGTAATTACCGTTGTAGGTTCCGGCGTAAACATCGACGGATGTGTATTTGTTGCAAGTGCCGAACACATCGTCGAAGTTCACATAGCCGTAGAAAAAACCCCATGCCACATCGCGCATGAGCGGCCGCAAAAAAATCCCGATGTCGGCGCTGTGGCTCATGGACTTGCCATTCTTGCCGGTCCATTTGATGTGTGCAAAATACTCATCGCGGGAAAAGGTGAAGCCGCCAAGTTTCAATTCTTTGTAACCGTGAACATTGGTGCCCGTCACATGGGCTTGGATATTTTCAACCGGTGCATTCATTTGCAATCTCCTTAGATCTTTTGTTGGACGCTAAAGCAGGTCCTTCGCTGCGCTCAGGATGACCTGCCTTACGTCAGGTACCTTGGCAAATGTCGGCCCACTTTTGCAACGACAACTCACCCAATGTAGTCTGCAGCACGATCACGCCGGGCTTGGCGGAACGGAATTGATATGCGCTGTTGGCGGGCAACATGCCTTGGTGGCCGCGCTTTAACTTCATCCAGCCCATTTTTTTACCGACTGGCTCGCCGCTCAATTTAATCGCGCCATTTTTTTCCGCGTCAGTGACGGCGGGCTTATCCAATTTGACCAGATGGATTTCCACTTCGCCGTCCATGCAGAGCGCGAATTCGTCGTGGGCCGCGCTGTACCACGGCGAATTACCTTCGGCGCGTATGGCTTCCAACACGTAAATTTGATTGATGCCCATGACGATTTTTTCGTAGGGCCGGGACTTGTTGCAGATCTCGAAGACGTTTGAGAACGCGTAGTTCTTCGGATTATCGTTGATGACTTCGACCCGGCCTTTTTCATAGTTCGCAAGTGAACCAAAAACCGTTGTGTAACTACTCATATTGCTCTCCTGTCCTATTAGGCTTTATGTCTTCACTTGTCGTGGCAACCACTACGGTTTGCAAAGGTTTCAAATAGTTTACCCTAGCCCCCAACACAATGGCACAAGGTGATTGTCTACAGCCATCTGCTGAGAAATGTTCTTAATGAGAACATTTGTTCTAATTGCGAAATTTATACCAAGCGCTTTACTCTGTCAAGCAGCTTCGACCAGCGGAGGTAAAAAGCGTATACGTCCCCTACTATGTTGTATGCAATTTACCAAGTTTATAGGCGGGACTAGGTGGAATAGGCCTGCCCGTTACAGATCAGAGCGTCTACGCAATGCGGGCTTTTGCCGATAGCGTCAGATTGTTCGGTACATTCTTTGCATACTTGAATCTTGGTGTTGCGACTGGATGCAGGATGGGTCGCAATCCGCTATCCGTCTGCGAATGCTAAGGGTGTATCAATCGGCCTCTACTTGACCCGAAACGCGAACGAGGCCGCTTCCAGAGTGTTTCAAAACATTTCTAATCGCTTCATTCGCGATACGCATGATCTCCGGCACTCGTGAGGAACCAGGTGCAAGCCTCTCCATCGGACCGACTGTCCACTTGAGCGCGAGGCTGGCTGCCTCCAGGTGTGGCTCGATCCGATAGCGAAAGTTTGCCAACGTCGCAAATAGAGCCTCGCCGGTGGGCTTCATGGATTCGGTTGACAGACATATTTCGTCCAAGCACCCCAGCAAGATATAGCTCATTTCGCGACTGCTCAACGATCCGAACGGCCAGATAAGCCCACCGGGTGGCAAACCATCTAACCAAGCTGCTGCAGACGATTTATGGCGACTCACGACGACTTGTTAAAGTGCAATATACGAAAAAAATGAAGAGCAGTGCTTAGTTTTTTGGAGGCCAGGGTCGCAATCTAACCAGCGTACACGGCTTTGCAGGCCGATCTATATCAAAATAAATCAATAAGTTGTGTAAATGGCTCTATTTTTGCTGCATACGCTAAGATTTGACTAAATTATTCGATCCGCAAAAATGGCAATAACCGCTGTTGCGCAGTCCCGACCTAATTGAGTTGAAATCAACTCATTTCTCATATACGAAAACCGATCACTCGCTAATGAGACATAAGAATCGGCACTGTCATATGCTGCAACAATGTTTGCGTCACACCGCCGAGAACTATCTCACGCAAACGTGAATGGCCATAAGCACCCATGACCAATAGGTCAATTTCTCCATCCGCGACGCGCACGAGTAATTCATCGCCCACCGTAAGTTCGTCGCTGTAACTCTGCGCTGCCTCGGCTTTCACACCATGGCGCGCGAGGTAATGGGCAATGCCCGCAGCAGGAACGTCACGGTTTTCACCCCGGTCGTGTTTTGAGTTCACCGTCATTACGGTGACTCGCTGGGCTCTCTGGAGAAATGGCATAGCATCCGTTACGGCTCGCGTCGCCTCTCTATTGGCGTTCCACGCCACTAATACTTTAGCTCCAAGTTTTGGAAACGCATCCGTGTAATACGGCACAACCAATACAGGTCGCCCCGCCGTAAGGGTTACTAGCTCAGGGAAATTAGCAGGAACACCGGCAACACGTTGGTCCGGATCCGTTTGACCAATGACGATCAGATCGGAATAACGAGCATGGGTTTTCATGGCCTCAACCGGGCCCATATCCTCGCTACGAAACTCGACGCGAGTTGAATCCAATCCTCCTGCCCTGGTTAGGAATTGTGAACTCACCGCTTCTACGCGCGTGGCTGCTTCGTCCGAGCGCGCGGTTAGACGCTCGCCTAACCAGGGATCTTGTAAAGCGTGCGCCCCCATAATCGCCGGCGCTGAATATACGCCTATGAGGTGAGCATCAAAACGGCGAGCAATATCCGCCGCAACGTCCACCCTGCTCTTACAGTGTTTACCATCGTCTAGATGGACCGCAATTGTCTTGTAGGCCATAGCTTTTCCTCTGATCAATTCGTCATAACCACTGCGCTCTTCCCAACCTCAGAACCCTTCATTCAACCAAAAT
>JBDSJK010000464.1:0-7406 GCA_039917535.1 Burkholderiales bacterium | reverse complement strand
ATTCTCCCCGATTTGTTTTAAGTAGGGCAATGGCGACGGATGTTGCGTGGGGCTCTCGACACGAAACGGTTCCAGCGCTTCCATGGTGACCACCCACGGCGAGATCGAGGTAGCGAAAGTCTTGGCGTTAAACGGCCCCAGGGGAACATATTCCCATTGTTGAATATCGCGGGCGCTCCAGTCGTTCATGACCACCATACCGAATATGTGCTCGTCGGCGCGCTCGACGGAAATCGGTTCGCCCAAGCCGCTCGCTTTGCCGATAATAAAAGCTGTCTCCAGTTCAAAATCAAGCTTGCGGCAGGGCGCGAAGATCGGCTGTTCTTGATCGGGCAACTTGAGCTGCCCGCTCGGTCGCCGCACCGGCGTACCGCTGACGACCACGGAACTGGCGCGACCGTTGTAACCAAGTGGCATGTGCAGCCAGTTCGGCAACAGCGCATTTTTAGGATCGCGAAACATGCTGCCGACATGGGTGGCATGTTCCTTCGACGAATAAAAATCCGTGTAGCCGGCAATCTCGACGGGCAAGTGCAAGCGCGCGTCGCGCATGGGCACCAGCGCACGCGAGCGCAACTCGACGTTGTCGCGCAAAGTTCCATGATCGTGACGCAGCAACTCGCTTAGCCGCTTACGGGTGGCGGTCCAAATCGGTTGGCCTAACGCGATAAAAGCATTCAGGCTGTCACGTTGAAACAAACCGCGGCTCGACAACAGTCCCGCGCTTTCCAATTGCGCAAGATCCAATACGCAATCGCCGATCGCTATGGCCACTCGGGCTTGCGGCTGGGCGGCGGTGCTAAACACACCGAAGGGCAAATTTTGGAGCGAAAAATCGCATTCGGCGGCGTTCGCGGAAGCTAACCAGCTTTTTAGCTGGGAATCGTGAGTTTCATTGAGTTTTGTCATAGGATGGTGCTACGGTTGCGCGGGGTTGAAATGCTTCTTCAATCCCTGCCAACACTGGTAGTAATCCTGTTGAAGTTGCGGCGATTGTAGTGCGTAAGCAGTCGGCCGTATCACATGACGAGTTTCAAACATAAATGCCATCGTGTCGGTAATACGATGGGGTTGCGATAGATCGGCGTGGCTGGCTTTCTCAAACGTCTCCGCGTCGGGACCATGGCCCGTCATGCAGTTGTGCAAACTCGCGCCACCGGGTTTGAAGCCTTCCGCCTTGGCATCGTACACACCATGAATCAGCCCCATGAATTCACTGGCAATATTGCGGTGAAACCAAGGCGGCCGCAAGGTGTGCTCCATCACTAATGTGCGTGGCGGAAAAATAACAAAGTCAACGTTGGCGACACCGGGCGTCTCACTTTGGGATTGGAGCACGGTGAAAATCGACGGATCGGGATGATCGAAACTGATCGAGCCAATGGGGTTAAAACGACGCAAATCATATTTGTAAGGCGCGCAGTTGCCGTGCCACGCGACGACGTCGATGGGCGAATGATCGATCTCCGCGGCCCAAAGATTGCCCATGAATTTTTCGACCAGTTCGAATGTGCCTGCGCGATCTTCGTACCACGCCGACGGGGTTAAAAAATCCCTGGGATTAGCCAAACAATTGGAGCCGATCGGCCCTAAATCCGGTAAGCGAAAATTCGCGCCGAAATTTTCACAGGCATAGCCGCGCGCCATGTCTTCCAGCAGTTTCACCTGAAAGCGCACACCTCGCGGGATGACGACAATTTCCTGCGGCTCGGCATCGATTAACCCAAACTCCGTAATAAATCGCAAACGTCCTTGTTGCGGCACGATCAACATCTCGCCGTCTGCGTTGTAAAAAAATCGCTCGGTCATGGAACGATTCGCGGCGTAGACATAAATGCCTACGCCGCTTTGTTGTTGTGGGCCACCGTTACCCGCCATGGTGATCAGGCCATCGACAAAATCCGTTGGCTTGACTGGCAGCGGCAGCGGATCCCAACGCAACTGATTAGGCGGCGTTGCGGCAGCGCCGAACTCGCTGGTCAGCCAGCCGTTGTCGATGCGTTGGAACGGCTGATGTTTCGCGGAAGGACAAATGCGATAAAGCCAAGAACGCCGATTGACGCCGCGCGGCGCAGTGAACGCCGTGCCCGAAAGTTGCTCCGCATACAAGCCGTAGGCGCATTTCTGTGGCGAATTTTGCCCGACGGGCAATGCGCCCGCCACTGCCTCGCTGGCAAACTCATTGCCAAAACCCGATTGATACGCGAGTGGTTGCGCCGCCATGGTTCAGCTTTCCAGCGCTTGCCACATATCTTTGTCGCGCTGCGCCGTCCAGATGCGCGGATCGGCATACTGCGTCGCCTCATCGAAGGCGCGCGACACGTCGAATGGCATGCAATGATCGAAAATTACCCACTGGCCATACTTCGGCTTGAGTAGTGCGTAGGCGTCTCGATAAGCGTTGCGCATATCCTTGCCCGCTGCGGACGCGGACTTCACTACGTCATACAACTCACTGACGAAATTACGTGTGCCGTCCAAGCCGCTTTTCACGCGCTCTGGCGTTTGCAGAGAGGCGCCGCGTCCGGGCACCAGCTTATTGGGATTGAGCGCAGCGAGATTTGCTAACGTCGCCGGCCAATCTTTAAAATAGGCATCGCCGCAATAAGGTGTTGCGTCGAATTCCACTAAATCGCCGGAGAATAAAATCTTCTCCTTTGGCAGCCAAACGACCGTGTCGCCCTTAGTGTGACCACGTCCGAGTTGCAAAATCTTTACTTCCAGCTTGCCGAGCCATAGCGTCATCTCGCCCTTGAACGTCAGTGTCGGCCATGTAAGCCCCGGCACGGATTCCACCGCGCGGAACAAACGCGGAAAACGCTCGATCTCGCTTTGCATATCCTGCGCACCGCGCTCGACGATCAAGTCGTAAGTATCTTGGCTGGCAATGATGTGCTGCGGCTGGTAGGCCGACGCGCCGAGCACGCGGACCGCGTGATAATGGGACAGCACCACATATTTGATCGGCTTATCCGTCACCTCGCGAATACGACGAATCACATCCTGCGCCATGATCGGCGTGGCTTGCGTATCGATCACCATCACCGCATCGTCACCGATGACAATGCCGGTATTCGGATCGCCCTCCGCCGTGTAGGCATAGGCGTGATCGCTGAGTTTATCGAAACTGATTTTCTTGTCTTCAAGATCAGCTTGCGAAGCGAATTTTTTTTCGGTGGTCATAGCGGTTCTTTCGTATGGGATTTACAACGGATTTATAACGCATTGTAATTCAACACCTGAAAGCAAGCGCGCGATGCTGAATACGAGAACAGAAACCCGTAACTAAAAACGAGTATCGCTGAGAGGCAATACCAGAGCGGCTCTCCAGGCATGACCGGCCACGAGGCGCACTGTGTTTGCCTCGTGGCACGTGCCGCTTTGCAGATCATACCGGCGAAGGCAAACTCCGTCCGGGACGGAAATGACGACCTTGTCAAACAGCATCAGTGCTTGGCGAAAACGCGGCGTGCGATAGTCGTAGATGGAAAAAATTGCCCAATATTCTCGCTTAGTGTTCGACATGGCGGTCTCTGCGTTTGGGTCAGAGGTAGTGAAAAACCAAACTCACGGGCTGCTCGACGCAGCGTCGCTTACGTGGCCTGCTTGCCGTTTTTCTGTGTGACGCCTGAGCAACTCGCGAGCGAGATCAGCGCCAATCTCACCTATTTTAAACACGGATTCATACCACTCAAGTGGAAGTGCATTGCGTCCCCGCTGGCTCAATTCATAGGCCAACTTCCGCGCTGTGCCAAACTCGGTAGCGGGATACGGGACGGAATGGTCTAGGTTGCTCACCCAGTTGCCGGGATGGGCACCCATCTCGGCCACCAGGATTGCCCACAACTTGGCGTCATCGCTCGCGAGATCCGTTTGCGGAAAAGTAAGGGTGCCAACCGGGACTTTGTGCGCTTCTTCCCACGCCGCCGTAAGATTGACTAGCGGCGTCTTATCCTCATCCAGGTACGGAATCCAGTACAAACCAAACTCGATGTCCGACGTGGTTTGGCGCGCCCGCCATTCGTTGCTCAGGTGATGCTCACCGGGATGCAAGCCGGGACGATGGTTATCGTCTTGGCTTGGAACGAACGTAAACTTGCCCAAGGTCCGGCTGATTTCGACTACCCCGGTCCAGTAGGCTTGGTATGCCGTACTGGAATGAAATGTACGTAATGTCTGCTTCACGATATGCGCCAGCGTCCGGCTACCTTTGATCAAACCCATGCGTTTGATAAGCCCGAATGCGAACGCATTCTGTTCCGCGACGAGGTTGCCGAGATCCAGTTCACCCAGCTCGCCGATGAAGGGCATTTCGGCGCCAGCCGATGCCCCCGTCGCTTGCAGGACGTCAACAAAATCGCGATGGTTGTCGGTTGGCGAACTGGGATGGTTGATCGCCAGAAAATCGACACGCTGGCCGGCTTGGGTCATGAACGACATCCGAGCGCCGAGAAAATCCGGATTAGTTTCGATGTGGGGTGTGCCAAGGCCGGTGGAAAGTCTGCCGGTGCCGATGTGTTTGGCGTTGGTCTGAAACAATCCCACGCCGGTCAATTGTGCCGGAAGCTTGTCAGCAACCTTCAAACCAATCTTGCCGCCGGCAATTTGGTATTGGTGTGCGACCCGGTCAGGACAATGTAAGTGTTTATGTTGGTCGACCAAGCGCTGTTGGATGTCACCTACCTCGGAGACCTCCTCTGCAATACGCGCGAGATCGGCGGCGTTGGGTCGAAATAATAGAGGGCAATGCGGATCTGACATAAAGCCTCCTGATCGGTACAACCGCAATGATGAGATGCTAGCGACATTATGCGAAACAAGCCCCAAGCTCCGCAATAGGCGAAACGAAGTAAGCCGGAAGCAATAGGCGCAGATCAGCGTCGTTCACAGTAGCGCTAACTTGCTGGGACAGATAGCAACAAAGCCAGACTCGGCATTCGCACTACAGAAATTTGTGAACAAGTGTTACAAGCCGTTCACTCTAGTTCCGGATATCGATAGGATGGTCTCGGCGTGATGTTCGATGTCTCAATAACTACTTTCCTAATATTCCGCGCCACCCTCACAACCGAAACGTCAGCCTCCGCCGAGCGTTTCGGTTTTTATTTGAGAAGCTCTCCTCGCGTGTTGGGGTACCGTTACCTACGACTCAAAAATAACCCAGCGCGCCGCGTTGGGTACAGGTCAATGCGCTTGGCGTGGGTTTCGGCTTCGTTCATTTGGGTGCGCTGCTGAAAGCTGAGTGTAGCAACGTCTTTTCAACGTATTGTGCAGGGCGATGGTTTGCTGCTAGAAGGAATCAAGGCGTAAGGATTCGGCCGCGGCAGCGTCGAGTTAATGAGCGATCTACCTTTGCCCAACAAGTGGCGGCAACGGAATTAATACGACTAAACGTCGCCCAAGTTAAGATGCGAATGGGCAACTCCTGCTGCTACACGCATCGCCTGGTCGCGACCGGCTAGGCCGTTGAACATGCAGAGTAGTAACCTAGCGCAATATCTAGCGGAGGAACACATGACTCAGTTAAACACCGTGCGATTACCCAGCGGTCGTATCATCCCTGCCTTGGGGCTGGGCAACTGGCACATGGGCGAGAAAAAGGCCGCTCGCCGCCTCTGGCGGCTGAAGACTGAGCGCATCGATCTCTATCTGCTGCATTGGCGCGGCTCCTATCCGCTGGCCGACACGCAAGACAGCGCTTGAGATCGTTTAACCCACTACCGGAGTTGCCCCAGAGTAGCGGAAAATGAGTGATACATCACAACTCGATCCACCAGATATCGCTAAACCACGCTTTTTCCAGCTACTGTACGGCGATCCCTGTAAGACGCTTGTGCAACCCACTTCGGCAATGGCCTGACCATGTGGCACCTCTACCTGATCGAATGCCAGAACGGCGCTTTCTACGCCGGGATCACGAACAATCTGGCGGCTCGCTATGCGGCGCATGTGTCGGGTTTGGGTGCGAAATACACGAGAGCCAATACGCCGAAGCGTTTACTTGCATCACGTGAATATCCAGACCGCGCCAGCGCGTCCCGCGCGGAGTGGGAAATCAAGCAGCTTCCGAAGTCGCGCAAGTTGGCGTTTATGCTGGATTGGATACCTTCAGAAGATATTGCGTAAACAAATGAGGGTCTGCTGACTAATGGTATTTTATCGCGGGACACGAAAAATAATCGAGAAATGATGCAACGGCGATTCTCCGCCACTACAACATCAAAAGCGTTCGAAGAGTACTGAATTATCGTTCCGCTAGAATACCGGCTGAAGAGGCAAGCAGGATGCGGCGTTTCCGGCATACCTTGCCACGAGGTAAGCTGGGCGCGGCTTGTGGCGGGGCGTGCCGGTTGCATCGTGATTGTTAATTATTTGCGACGTCCTTGTCGTCAACAACCTATCGAACGGCATCCGTTGGGCTCCACTACGTTCAGCGCGAACCAACAAATTGCCCTCAGCGTATCGTATTGCGCGATAAACCCGTGCGTCTGACTATTTCATGCAGCGACCGTTTGGCGCGTAAATGCATCCGTCGAATCTTGCCTATGGCCCTAGGCCAGCCCCACATTTCCAGGGTGATCACGTTTTTGTCTCCCGCCTAAAAATGAGGCAGAACAAGTAGAACACCTGGGTCGGTCTTGAAACGGCATAAGCCCTAAAAGGGAGCCCGTTTTCGGTCGACGGCAACAGTCGAGCGTCAGTGGCGATATTAAGCCGCTGGCTACCGTTATGGTTTGCGGGACTTGCGCTCGGCTCAATCGTGGGCTTGTCTGCCTATGTCATTTGACTTACGTCTTTAATCGCATTCGTTTTGGCCGGTTCAATCTTCGATCAAACACCTGGCCGAGGAAGCAATACCAGAGCGGCTGTCAGGCCATATGCCGCCACGAGGCGGCATCCATAAGCGTTCTAACCATGCCGTCTTAAGGAAAAAATTCGCGTGCGAAATGCATGAGTTCGAGCATCACCGTCACGGCCAACAGCCAAGCGAGCACATAGAGCCAGCGCTTGAGCTTAACGTGCTCGCGTTCAAGTTTGCTGAGATAGGTTTCCAGTGTGCTCGATGGTTTGCGATCCAAAAAATTCCGCGCCAGGCGCGGTAATTGCGGCAGGATCGCCGCCCATTGCGGGGCTTCTTCGCGCAGGTGACGCGCCAGACTGCGCCAGCCCACCTGCTCGTTCATCCAACGTTTCAACACCGGCTTGGCGATGAGGACAATATCGAGATCGGGATCAAGCTGTCGCCCCAAGCCTTCAACTTGCAGTAGCGTTTTTTGCAGCAATACCAACTGCGGTTGGATTTCCATTTTAAAACGCCGCGACACATCGAACAGCCGCAACAACAAACGGCCAAAGGAAATGTCTTTCAGCGGCTTGCCGAAAATCGGTTCGCACACGCTGCGTAT
>JBDSJK010000463.1:0-12511 GCA_039917535.1 Burkholderiales bacterium | reverse complement strand
ACGGCCATGGCCGACGACACTAGCGAGGCGAACAATAGCGCCATGAGCATCAGTTCGAGGGCGAGGCGCGCGGTGAATGTGGGCGCGACGGCGCTGGCCTCAGTGAAGCTTAATTGCAGCGAGGGTGCGGCCAGCGAGACGGTGCCCACGAGGCCAAGCACGGCGGTGGATGCGGTCATGGTGGCGGACATCAGGGAATTGCGCAGTGTCTGCACTGCGAGGATTTCGGAACCCTTTTGTTTGGAAATCGCGATGAACCACTCTTCGCGCAGCGTTGCGTGGGCAGTTCTCGCCATGCTCGCCGGGCGGCGGCGTTGCGCGAACGCCAGGGACACTTCGTAGAGCAATAGCACAGCGATGGTGACGAACGCGGCCAGCCACGTCATGCTGCTCGTCATCGCAAAACCTCCGGCTGCTGGCGCTTCTCGATTAGCTCGAAGACACCCATGCCGACCAGCATGGCAGTGACGAACGCAAGCGCCTTGGCTTGACCTATTCCGAGTGCCACGAGCCCAGGGCCTGGGCAGAAACCAGCGATGCCCCATCCCACGCCGAACATTGCGCTGCCAAGGATCAGCCGGCGGTCGATGTGGCGAGCGGCCGGAAGCTTCATCTCGGCGCCAATGAAGGACACCGTGCGCCGGTCGGCTACGAAGAAAGCGACGACACCCACTGTGATTGCGCCGGCCATGACCAAAGCAAGCGACGGATCCCACGCGCCCGTGAGATCGAGGAAGCCGACGACTTTAGCTGGATTGGCCATGCCGGACACAATGAGCCCCACGCCGAACACAACACCTGCGAGCAAAGAAACGAAGATAACCATGGCTAGATTCCTCAGATAGCAAATAAGTGGCGCATAACGTACACCGTGACAAAGCCCGCGCCCATAAAGGCCGCGGTGGCGACCAGTGACCGCGTCGACAGACGCGACAGACCGCAGACACCGTGGCCGCTGGTACAGCCCGAACCGTAACGAGTGCCGATTCCAACCAGCAGGCCGGCGATGACAAGGCCGCCGTATCCTGCGTCAATCTGCGACGTGGGCGGGGAGGCGAACAGCAGGTAGAGCAGCGGTGCGCCGATAAGGCCCAACACGAAGGCGGCCCGCCAGGCGACATCGCCCTGGACGGGCTTGAGCAAACCACCGATCACACCGCTGATGCCGGCAATGCGGCCATTTAGAAGCGCAAACATGGCGGCGGCGACGCCAATCAGCACGCCACCTGCGAGTGCCGGCCACGGCGTGAATGCATTCCAATCAATCGACATCATTATTTCTCCTTGGGACAATATAGGCGGTAGAGCACCGCTAAGATTTGCAGCATCGCGGGGTCGGCGATGCAGTAATAAATGTTCTTACCTTCGCGGCGAGTGTTCACCACGCCCTCGCTGCGCAGAATGCCCAACTGCTGCGATAGAGTGGGTTGGTGGATGTCCAATTTCTCCTCAAGGTCGCTGACACACATTTCTCCCTGTGACAATTGGCACAGCAGTATCAGGCGGTCTTCGTTTGCAAGGAGCTTCAGCGCGCCGACAGCTTGGCCAGCGGCGCCGCGCAGAACATCGGGATCGATAACGGGGTGAGAGCGGCTCATTAGTAGATGCAATGGTTCAAGTTGATATTATTATATAAATAGATATAATATGTGTCAATAGATTGTTTATGAACCTACGGAGCCACCCGATGAGCGCGCGCATCACGACACAAGCCTTTTTTGACGCCACGACCTCGACTGTCTCCTACGTCGTATGGGACGACGCGACAAAACACGCCGCGGTCATTGACCCGGTTCTCGACTACGACTTCAAGTCGGGACATACCGGCACCACGTCGGCCGACCGGGTGATGGCCTGTGTCACGGACAACAAACTGCATGTCGACTGGATACTGGAAACCCATGCACACGCGGATCACCTGTCGGGCGCGCGCTACCTGCAGGCGCGCATCGGCGGGCGGATCGCCATCGGCGAGAACATCCGCGAAGTGCAAGCGACCTTCAAGAAACTCTATAACCTCGAGCGCACTTTTCTGCCCGACGGCAACCAGTTCGACCATTTGTTCAAGGACGGTGAACAATTCAAGATTGGTAATGTGGAGGCGACGGCGCTGCTGGTGGCGGGGCACACGCCGGCGGACATGGCTTACCTCGTCGACGGCTCGGTGTTCGTCGGGGACACGCTGTTCATGCCCGATGTGGGCAGTGCGCGAGCCGATTTCCCCGGCGGCAATGCGCGGCAACTTTATCGCTCTATGCGGCGCCTGTTGAACCTGCCGCCCGAGACGACGATGTACGTGTGCCACGACTATCCGCCGGAGTCGCGCCAGCCTAAGTGGCGCACCAGCGTAGCTGAGCAGCGACTTCACAACATCCATGTGCGCGACGGCATCAGCGAAGCTGAGTTCGTGGCGATGCGCACGGCGCGGGATGCGACGCTCGAGATGCCAACGCTGATCCTGCCGTCGATACAGGTCAACGTGCGTGCGGGACAACTGCCGCCGGCAGATGACAACGGCGTTGCCTACCTGCGCATTCCGCTGAACGCACTGCCCATTCGCAATGACCGATCATGAGGGCGTAGCTACATTGAGCTTGGCACAAATGTTTCGAGTTTGAATTTTACGAAGCGGATATAATCCCAGGCATTAATATTTAAGCGTCTGCAATGGTCGTTTATAACTTGGTTTGTGAGCACGATCACCCGTTCGAGGGGTGGTTTGATTCACTCGACGCATTTGACGCGCAACAGGCGAGTGGCGCGTTGTCGTGTCCGCTGTGTGCCTCGGTGACTGTGGTGCGGCGTCCTTCCGCCCCCTACCTAAACGTGAGGGCGCAATCGGCCCACGAGCAAACTGCCTTGGCCGTGGCGCATGATGTATCGCCACAAGTTTTAATGGCAAAAATGATGGCCTATATCAAACTAAATACCGACGACGTGGGCCGCGCGTTTCCCGAAGAGGCGCGCAAGATTTACTATGGCGAGGCCGAGGTCCGCAGCATACGCGGCCAGGCGTCGCAGGCGGAGGTGGCGGAGTTGAACGAGGAAGGGATCGATGTGCTGGCGATCCCCGGATTGCCGCTTTTGCCCGACAAACTACAATAGCTTACTTCAAGCGATTCATTTCCCACTGGGCTTCAATCAGCGACGGCATCAGTTTTTCGCCGTAGCCTAACGCAACGGCTTGCTTCAACGATTGTTGCAGCGTGGCGGCGAGCGGCCCCATCAGTCCTTGTGAATCGATCATGCGGTTATAGTAGTTAATGTCTTTCGCCGCGTTTGAGATCGCGAATTTCATCCGCTCAAAATCCCCCTCCGCCGCGCCGCCGGCGATGAGTTGAAACAATCCTGAATTGGCCGCACCTTTGCTGACTAGCTCGACCAATTTTTTCGGATTGATGTTCATCTTTTTGCAGGCGGAGAATGCTTCGGCGATCATCGTCGCTTGGCCAATTGCCAAGAAATTGTTGATGAGTTTGATCTGATGTCCTGCTACCGGCCCACCGACGTGGAAGATGTTTTCGCAGAAGGCTTCGAGGATCGGACGAATCGCTTTGAATATCTTGACGTCTGCGCCGACCAAGGTGTTGAGGCGGCCTTGTTCCGCCTCGATGGGCGTGCGCGTGAGCGGCGCGTCAATGAAGGTCACGCCGAGTTTTTTGAGTTCCGTATGCAGTTTCGCGGTGGAGGGCGGCTCGCTGGTGGAACAATCGATGACCGTCATGCCTTTACGCGCAAAATTTCGGATGCCGTCGGCGCGGTTGATCATCTCTTCGACTTGCGGCGTTCCGGTGACGCACAAAATTATGACATCGGAATTTTCCATCAGCGCTTTGACGGTCTTGGCCTCTTTCGCGCCGCGCTTTTTGAGGTCTTCCACCGGCGCGCGTTTTTTGTGACCGAGCACGGTCAGGGGGAACCCTTTTTCGACCAAATTTTTTGCCATGCCGTGGCCCATCAAGCCGACGCCGATAAAACCGATACGCTGTTTCATGCCACATCCTCCTTGGTTAGTGTGATTTGCAAAATATTATCGCCTAGCTGTAGAGCCAACACCAGAGCGGCTCTTTGGCCATGTGCCGCCACGAGACAGGCTGGGACTGGCTGCCGGCAAAGTGATCATTTAGTAGACTAAGTTAGCGTATCACAATCACGATGCGGAAATCGCCGCGCAACACGTAGAGTGCGATTTGGCCGTCGATGGTTTTGAGCGTCGCGTTGAGTTCTTTGATGGAGCGAATCTTTTTGCGATTTGCGCCGACGATAATGTCGCCGGGGCGCAGTCCGTTTTGCCACGCGGGGCTTAGTGATTCCACAGCGACGACGATGACGCCTTCGACGCGGCCGAACATCGGCATGCCGCGGGTGATATTAGAGACGGCGGCGCCCGCCAGTTGCGGCAAGCTTTCACCCGTGGCGCCGAGCACTTCATAGGGACGCTCGACTTTTGCGCGCAGGATCCTGGCCGCGCCGTCGCGCAGGCATTTGAGTTCGACTTCTTCCCCAATGGGGATGAGGCCAATGCGATTGCGCACGTCCGCCGATCCGCGAATCGCTTTGCCGTTGATGCTGATGATGACGTCGCGCAATTTGACGCCCGCTTTTTCCGCCGGCGAATCGGGCTCGACGTTGGTCACCACGGCGGCCGCGTTTGCGTTGTTGATGTTAAGGATTTTGGCGAGATCAGGCGTGATGTCCTGGGTTTCGAGGCCGAGCCGGCCACGACGCACTTCGCCATAGCGCACCAGTTGATCCATGACCCGTTTTGCCATGTTGGTCGGCACGGCAAAGCCAATGCCGACGTTGCCGCCGGATGGGCCGATGATGGCGGTGTTGATTCCGATCAGATCGCCGTTGAGATTGATCAAAGCGCCGCCGGAATTACCCGGATTGATGGACGCATCGGTTTGAATAAAATCCTCATAGCCTTCGATGTTGAGCCCGGTGCGGCCCAGGGCGCTGACGATTCCCGACGTGACGGTTTGGCCCAGGCCAAAAGGATTACCGATTGCCACGACAAAATCGCCGACGTTCAGGGCGTCGGAATCGCCGATGCGTACGGCGTTGAGATTAGGCGCTTGGATTTTGAGCAATGCAATGTCGGTGCCGGGATCGGTGCCGATGAGTTTGGCTTCGAGCTGGCGGCGATCCTTGAGCGTCACCAAGATTTGCTGCGCGTTTTTGATCACGTGACTATTGGTGAGCACGTAACCTTTTACGGCATCGACGATCACCCCGGACCCAGCGCTCACCTGGGGCTGGCGTTTTTCCGGCGCTTCGAAAAAGCGCCGGAAAAACGGATCGCGAAACAGCGGGTTGTCTTCTAGGTTTGACTTAGTCAAAACGGAAATATTAACCACCGCAGGCGTCACCTCGACCAGCAGTGGCGCCAGGGACGGAATCAGCGTCTTGCCCACCGCCACGGGCAGCCCCGCTGGCGCGACGGTCGCGCTGAGAGCCAATATCCATGCGGCTCCCCACGCTATTGATTTCGCGCTCAAAACGCCCATAATTATGTGCTTCACATCCTGCTTGAATTTCGTTAGCATAGTCCTCATATATCAAACCCAAATACGGAATTCTCAGTAGATTGAGGTTCCGATTCGTTTTTCAATTCCCGTGAGAGCAAAATGAGCGAACATATCCAACATGTAACCGACGATAGTTTCCAAACCGATGTGCTAAATTCCAATACCCCTGTATTGGTCGATTATTGGGCTGAGTGGTGCGGCCCGTGCAAGGCCATTGCGCCGATTTTGGACGAAGTTGCAAAGGAATATGCCGGTAAGATCAAAGTGGCGAAAATAAACATCGACCAGAACCAAGAAACGCCGCGCAAATACGGCGTGCGCGGCATTCCGACGCTGATGTTGTTTAAGAACGGCACGGTTGAGTCGCAAAAGGTCGGCGCCCTGTCGAAATCGCAACTTTCAGCGTTTATTGACAGCAGCATCTAAACTTAGTATCTTTCAGTTTCATAAGCTGGTCTGCGGTCATCAGGCAGACTGCCAAGTCCGCCTGACCCGTCTTTATGTCCCACTTTCCCTTTTTGTTTTAAAAGCGGCCAAAACGCATGCATTTATCCGATTTAAAAACCCATCATGTCACCGAGCTTGTGAGCATGGCGGTAACCAATGAAATTGACGGTGCTAACCGTCTCAGAAAACAAGAACTCATATTCGCACTACTGAAGAATCAAGCGAAACGCGGTGAGAGTATTTACGGTGAGGGAACGCTGGAGGTGCTGCAGGATGGTTTTGGATTTCTGCGCTCGCCCGATACGTCTTACCTCGCCAGCCCGGACGATATTTACGTCAGCCCGTCGCAGATTCGCCGTTTTAATCTGCATACGGGTGATTCCATTGAAGGCGAAATTCGCATCCCGAAGGATGGCGAGCGCTACTTCGCCCTGGTCAAAGTCGATACCGTCAACGGCGAAGCGCCGGAAGTATCCAAGGGTAAAATCCTTTTCGAGAACTTAACGCCGCTGCATCCCACCGAGCCGCTGCGGCTTGAGCGGGACATTAAGTCGGAAGAGAACATCACCGGGCGCATCATCGACATCATCGCGCCCATCGGCAAGGGCCAGCGCGGTTTGCTGGTGTCGCCGCCCAAGGCCGGCAAAACGGTGCTGATGCAGCACGTTGCCCATGCCATCGCGGCGAATCATCCCGAAGTTCATCTCATGGTGTTGCTCATCGACGAACGCCCGGAGGAGGTGACCGAGATGACGCGCACGGTTAAGGGCGAAGTCGTTGCGTCGACATTCGACGAACCGGCGACACGCCATGTGCAAGTGGCGGAAATGGTGATCGAAAAAGCCAAGCGCTTGGTCGAACATAAAAAAGATGTGGTGATCCTGCTCGATTCCATCACCCGCTTGGCACGTGCCTACAACACTGTGGTGCCCGCATCCGGCAAAGTGTTGACGGGCGGTGTCGATGCCAACGCACTGCAACGTCCGAAGCGCTTCTTTGGTGCGGCGCGTAACATTGAGGAGGGCGGGTCACTCACTATTATTGCCACCGCGTTGATCGAAACCGGATCGCGTATGGATGACGTGATCTACGAAGAATTCAAGGGCACTGGCAATATGGAAATCCATATGGATCGGCGCATGGCGGAAAAGCGTATTTACCCCGCAATTAACGTGAATCGTTCCGGCACGCGCCGCGAAGAGTTGCTGATCGAAAAAGAAGTCCTGCAAAAAATTTGGGTGCTGCGCAAATTGCTCTATCCCATGGATGATCTCGAGGCAACGGAGTTTCTGTTGGACAAAGTCAAGGCAACCAAGAGCAATAACGATTTCTTTGATTCCATGCGGCGCGGCTAGCTTTTCAATCGGTCGCGGTTGGTCAGGCCCCTGCATCATTTTTCCCGTTTCTCACGTTGATCGACAGTTGGCCTAAGCTAACGGCGATTGAACTTTGTCGATCCGGTGGCCGTCAAATTACTAATAAAATTCTGGAGAATTTTCATGGCGGACAAAGTGGTCAAAACCGATCAAGAATGGGCAGCGATGTTGACGCCGATTCAGTACAAAGTTACGCGCAAACACGACACGGAGCCCGCCTTCACCGGTGAATACCACGACGCTAAAGAGCAGGGTGTGTATCAGTGCATTTGTTGTGGTAATCCTTTGTTTGATTCCAACACCAAATTTGATTCCGGTACCGGCTGGCCGAGCTACTGGCAGCCCATCGCGCCGGACAGTGTGAGCGAGCACGAAGACCGCAGCTTCTTCACGCGCCGCACAGAAATTCTTTGCAGCCGCTGCGACGCCCATCTTGGCCATGTGTTTGAAGACGGCCCCGCGCCCACGGGTTTGCGCTACTGTATGAATTCCGCATCGCTCAAACTCGATAAATCCAAATAGCGCCGCGCCACCGTTGGGCCATGGGACAAAGCGGCCTATAATTATTGCTTTGCTTGCGTCAACGCGCTAGCCGAGGTAATCATGTTGATGAACGACCCGCTGATGAAATACAACACCGACGATGTGCGGATCAAGGAGATCAAAGAACTCTCCCCCCCTGGGCACGTGTTGCGCGAATTTCCGATGACATCCAATGCGGCGGAAACGACTTTCGCGACGCGCCAGGCCATCCATCGTATTTTGCACGGCGCCGACGATCGGCTGCTGGTGGTGATCGGGCCGTGTTCGATACACGACGTGAATGCCGCCCTCGAATATGCCAATAAATTGTTGGAGCAAAAGCGTGCGCTGGAAAAAGATCTGCTCATCGTGATGCGCGTTTATTTTGAAAAGCCGCGCACCACGGTGGGTTGGAAAGGTTTGATTAACGACCCCGATCTCGACGGCAGTTTTCAGATCAACAAAGGTCTGCGCACGGCGCGGCGTCTGCTGTTGGAATTGAACGAGCAGGGCATGCCCGCCGCGACGGAATACCTCGACATGATCTCGCCGCAGTATGTCGCCGACTTGATTAGCTGGGGCGCCATTGGCGCGCGCACCACCGAGAGCCAAGTGCATCGCGAGTTGGCGTCGGGATTGTCATGCCCAGTAGGATTCAAGAACGGCACCGATGGCAATTTGAAAATCGCTGTTGATGCGATTCGCGCGTCGCAAGGCGCCCATCATTTCCTGTCGGTCACCAAGGCGGGCCATTCCGCTATTGTTTCCACCACCGGCAACGAAGACACGCATATTATTTTGCGTGGCGGCAAGCAGCCTAACTATGATGCAGCGAGCGTGGACGTTGCATCTCAAGAGTTGTCCAAAGCGGGTCTCGCCGCCCGCGTCATGATCGACCTGAGTCATGCCAATAGCTCAAAAGATTATGCAAAGCAAATGCTGGTCGGCGACGATATTGCACAACAACTCAGCGCCGGCGATGACCGCATTTTTGGTGTAATGGTGGAAAGCCATCTCGAAGCGGGCCGCCAAGATTTGGCGCCGGGCAAGGAGTTGGTCTACGGCCAGAGCATCACCGATGCCTGCGTCAGCTGGGAAGACAGCGTGAAGCTGTTGCAGCGCCTGGCGGAAGCAGTCCGCGCCCGGCGGCTCACGCTTGCTAGTAAGTCGGCGTAACGCAGCGCGCATACAAAATCATTAAATACCTTGCCTGGAGCCTTTGCTGGCTATGGCTCCTGGCAGGGCATGCCCTGGGAGCCGCACCACGCTTGGCTCATGGCGATGCAGCTACACGAATTATCTCCCTTGCGCCACACCTAACGGAACTCGCGTTCGCAGCAGGCGCGGGCGATCGGCTGGTGGGCGTGAGCGCCTACAGCGATTTTCCCGAAGGCGCAAAAAAATTACCGCAGATCGGCAGTAGCGCCAACGTCGACTTAGAACGCATCGTCGCCCTGCAACCAAATTTGATCCTCGCCTGGCAAAGTGGCAACAGTCCCTTCGCCATCGGGCGTTTGCAGGCCATGGGTTTTCGCGTTTACATCAGCGAAGCACGCAAACTTAAGGACATTGCAACGCAGTTGCGTGCCATTGCGAAACTGAGCGGAACGGAAACTGTCGGCGAATCCAACGCCCAACATTTTGAACAGCAGTTGGATGATTTGAAGAAACGCGGGGCGGGTAAATCATTCGTCACAACCTTCGTGGACATTTGGCAAAACCCGTTCATCACCGTCAATGGCAAGCACATCATCAGCGATGTGTTGGCGTTGTGTGGTGGCAAAAACGTGTTCGCATATGCGCCAACATTGACGCCCGCTGTCGGCCTGGAAGCCTTACTGGGCGCGGCTCCTAGCGCCATTGTCGGGGGCGATTCCGCGACGAATTCAATCAATTTTGTGCGCTCGTGGCAAGCCTATCCGCAACTCAGCGCCGTGCGCAACGGACATATTTATTTCGTGCATCCGGATGTAATCCAACGCCCAACACCGCGCATTTTGGAAGGCGCGCGGCGAATTTGCGATGGCTTGGACAAGGTTAGGCGACAGCGATAGCGGCAAGCAAGCCAGGGAAAAAGTTAGAACTCAGCGAATAGCTCGTCATTCTGAGCGAAACGAAGAATCTGCTTTTCTCGCCGAATAACTTATTCCATTTCCGGCGACTTCTGGACGCGCTACCGCGGCCCTGGTACGTTCTTGAACGATGGAGAAACCACACAGCCCAGTTGGGAGGTCGAGCGCGCTTGCCGGATTCCAGCAAGGTGCCAAAGGAATGCCAACCACCGCAAAGATCAATCACTATTTGAAAAGGAATTCAAGCGATGGACACAGATAGCATTAAGCGCGAGGTTCAGGCGCTTGAAGACAAGCGCTATCAGGCGATGATCAACAAGGATATTGCTGCGCTTAAAGCAATGTTTGCCGACAGCCTTGGTGTACATGCACTCAAATGCGTAAGCCGATACCAAGGTGCAATACCTCACCGCCGTTAAAACTGGCGTGTTTGATTACAAGAAAGTCGAGCGTTTCGATGAGTCACGCAGGTCTGTGGCGATCACACCGTCGTGACCTCGGGTTGAGCGCAGATTGATGTCTGCAAGCGGCTAAACAACCGTTTTGTGACCGTGTGGATGAATACGTCGGACCGTTTTTGCGAGCCATCGCAAAATCATGCCAGTTTCCGCAGCATTGTCAAACTGCGAAAACCCCCATCCAGCAACGTTCTCAGACGATTTCATGATAGTTTTTACCCACACTCTTTCACGAAGACCCATAAAAAAGGACGTTAAGTTAATCACCATTACACTCGAAAGCGCGACCACACTGCATCGCAGCTGCATCGGGGGATCAACAGTATTCAAGGTATCGCTGAGGTTACCATCGCCACCAGCCAATACCAGTGCGGCTCTCAACCTATGCCTTGCCGGGAGTTAGCTGGGTGCGCCTCGTAGCGTATGCAATAGATAGGCAGGGGCGAAGCAAAATCTTTGCCGCGTTATTTCCCGAACTTCGACGCAACGTCTTTATAGTGGCTGTTATCGAGAACAAACTCGTCGCGAGTGCGGCAATAGCGATTCGCGTACAGACGTCCGACTGGATGATACATATTGGGAATGCGGCGTAGGTCTCCGGGATCGATGATGCCGTCGCACGCGTGTATCCAGACGATTTGTCCGATGAGCATTCGCCTTGCGTTAAAGTCTAATTCCGTGTGCAATTCACACTCGAACGCGATCGGCGATTCCGCGATGCGTGGCGGCTTGATGCGTTGTGACGGCGCGGTGGTGAAGCCGACCAAGTCGATCTCGCTCATTTCGCTTGGCGCTTCGACGGATGCGCCGTGCATTTTTTCCGCAATGGCTTCATCGACCAAATTCACGACGAATTGTTTGCTGGCGAGAATGTTGCGCACCGTGTGTTTCGTCGCACCGTCAGTGCGCACATCGGCGCTGATCATCAGGATCGGCGGGTCGTCGCCTATCACGTTGAAAAAACTAAAAGGCGCCGCGTTGACGATGCTGCCCTCAGTCAACGTTGTGACGAGCGCGATGGGTCGCGGCACGACTAAGCTCGTCAGGAGTTTGTAGCACTGCGCTCGTGTGAGTTGGTTAACGTCAAGTTCCATGATTCATGCAAAACGAGGGGCGAGCCCCTCGTTTATTTTGATGCTGCGGTGAGCTGAAAACAGTTACAGACCTGTTCCGAGGACGAAATCGAAATCGGCTTTCTGGTATTTGCCATCGGTCTTGGTATCAAGCGCCAGCGCCGGTTTGTGGCCGCCCCAGGGATCGCCTGGTAGATGTGGATCGCCCTTGAAGTAAAGCTGCGTCGTCAGCGCGACATTCAAAAACGGCAACACTTTGATGTGGATGTGACGCGCGCGCGTAAGGTTGCCAAATTTCTCTAGCCCCGGCATTCCTGGCGGGATTGGATAAGCGCCGGGCACGACGGTGTCGATCTCGTAGCGGCCATTGGCGTCGGTGAGCAACATGCCGCGCAGGTGAAACGGTGGCGGCGGCTCAAGAAAATCACCGGGCTTTTTCTTGTCGTAGTTGCCTTTGTCATCCGCTTGCCAGATTTCAATGATGGTACCGGGTAATGGCGTTTTGCAATCGGCGCTGAGCACCGTTCCGCGCAACATCAGCTTTTGGCCGGGCTCGTCATCGGGTGCTAATTTCACCTGAAATTTCGGCGCGCCGTAGTTATACATCGGACCGAGTATATCCTGCTCGGTCAGCGCGCATTCTTTGGCCGCCGTTAAGGCGGATAAACCCAATGCCGCACCACCCATGCCGATAGCGCTGCGTTGTAGGAATCGGCGTCGCGCTAATCCCTGGACGATACGTGAATTCAGATCAATACTCATGGATTCCTCCGCAGATAATTTTGATAACCCAACCGCTATCTTTACTGCACGAGCCCCCGCGACAGGTGTAGCCCATGCGCAGATTGTAAAGATTTGACGTTACGCTAAAACCTCTGGACTTGCAACGGTCAGCCTTGTCCAATGGGGTGTGAGTCTGAAGTGGTAGCTGGGATCGATCATGATGCGAGGCATGGTGATCGATATGCACGACGAACAATTGCAAACACTGGCCCAGCTGCAGGCCTGTCTCGACGGAACCGCGGTGGTCGA
>JBDSJK010000462.1:0-2824 GCA_039917535.1 Burkholderiales bacterium | reverse complement strand
GTATTTCGTAGAGACGGTCGTGCCTTCAACCAGCGGCAGCAAGTCACGCTGTACGCCCTGGCGCGACACGTCGGCGCCGCTCATTTCGGATCGCCCCACGATCTTGTCAATCTCGTCGAGGAATACGATACCGTTCTGTTCAAGGTTTTGTATCGCTTGCGTCTTGAGTTCTTCGTCGTTGATGAGTTTCATTGCCTCTTCATCGGTGACAAGTTTCATGGCCTCGGCGACTTTGAGTTTGCGCATTTTCTTGCGACCCTGTCCCATGTTTTGAAACATGCCCTGGATCTGCGACGTCAGCTCCTCCATGCCGGGCGGACCCATGATTTCCATTTGCGCGGGCATGCTGGAAATTTCGATTTCAATTTCTTTGTCGTCGAGCTTATTCTCGCGCAGCATCTTGCGGAATTTTTGCCGCGTCTCGTTATCGCCTTTGTCAGCGTTCTCCTCCGTGGCGTTAAAACCGAAATCACGAGCGGGCGGTAACAGAATATCGAGGATGCGCTCCTCCGCTTGATCTTGCGCGCGAAAGCGAACTTTCTTGGTCTCCTGTTCCCGGGTTTGCTTAATCGAAATCTCCATAAGATCGCGAATGATGGAATCGACATCCTTGCCGACGTATCCGACCTCGGTGAATTTAGTCGCTTCGACTTTAATAAACGGCGCGTTAGCAAGCTTGGCCAAGCGCCGCGCGATCTCGGTTTTGCCTACGCCTGTCGGCCCGATCATGAGAATATTTTTCGGTGTGATTTCTTGACGCAACGGCTCGGGTACTTGCTGACGGCGCCAACGATTACGCAGCGCAATGGCCACGGCGCGTTTGGCTTTGTCTTGGCCGATGATGTGTTTGTCCAGTTCGTGGACGATTTCTTGGGGGGTCATTTGACTCACAAAAATCTCCAATAAGCTTCGTAGGTCAACTTCTAGTGGCGTTGCTTCTCGTTATTGATGCAGCATCAATAGTGTGTTGAAAAACGTAGCGAGCGCAGCCTAGACAAGACGCAGAAGACAGAAAAATCGGGATGTACACGCAAGTACGTGAGCATTTTTCTGGCTTTCGCAACGCCATATAGGCAAGCGCAGTAGTTTTTCAATCCAGCACTTCAATCACGTGATTCTGGTTAGTGTAAATGCAAATATCTCCAGCAATAACCAGGGCTTTCTTGACGATGTCGTGCGGCGTCAACTCGGTATTTTCCAGCAACGCATGCGCGGCGGCTTGCGCGTAGGGGCCGCCACTGCCGATGGCAAGCAGGCCAAGCTCCGGCTCCAGCACGTCGCCAGTGCCGGTGATGATCAGCGACGTTGTACGATCGGCGACCACCAGCATGGCTTCTAGCCGTCGTAGGATACGATCAGTGCGCCAATCTTTCGCGAGTTCCACCGCGGAGCGCAGCAGATGGCCTTGATGTTTTTCGAGCTTGGCTTCGAAGCGTTCGAACAACGTAAACGCATCGGCGGTCGCACCGGCAAAACCGGCGAGCACTTTTTCGTGATAGAGACGCCGCACTTTTCGTGCGGTAGCTTTAACGACGACGTTGCCTAGGGTGACTTGCCCGTCGCCGCCCATGGCGACTTTATCGCCGCGTCGGACAGAAACGATGGTGGTACCATGAAATTGTTCCATGAAAGGCTAAGCCTGAGGTTGAATCCAACCCTAAGCATATGGGGAGCGATGCCCGGAAATCAAGCGCTGGCGGTTTTTGGCGAAAATGCGTGTACCAGAATGCCGAGCGCCGCCATGGCCCAAACGATCACCGCGCCGGAGGGTAAATCCAGCCACGCCGATAGCCACAGACCCAGCGCATAGCCCGCCCCACCTAGCACGTAGGCGCGCGGCAATTGCTTGGTGGCGTAACGCCGCGTCACTAACGCGGGAAGAATTAGCGTGGTAAACACCAAATAAAGTCCAACCAGTTGCACCGACACGGTCACGGCACAGGCGAACAACAAGTAAAAACCCACGCGGCCAATCTTGGCGCTCAAGCCAAACAAAATGCCGAGAATCGCCGCATAAATTAACCCCACCAGCGGCAATCGAGTTGCATCCACCCAGAGGATTTGACCGACGAGGATGTCCTTCATATGTTCCGCGCCGTGGGGATTGCTCGCCAGCAACATCACCGCCCCAGTGGCCGCGAGAATGAACGTCACGCCGATGATTGCTTCTTGCACTTCGGGAAATTTCTTGTCGGTCCAGGTCAGCAAAAGCGCGCCCAACAACGCTGCAGCCAAGGCGGAGATCTGCACCACGGCGCTGCCCTCGAAGCCGAAGGCGTCGGCGGCAATCACGCCCAGGCCGGCAATCTGCGCGATGGCGAGATCAATGAACACGATACCCTTGCGCAACACCTGCATGCCCAACGGCACGTGGGTGGCCGTGACCAGCAGGCCCGCGATAAACGCGGGCCAGAGGATGCTGAATTCAACGCTGTGCATGGTTATCCTTTGTTATTAGGCATGGCTGGAGAGCCCCGTGGAAAGCCGGCCTTCAGGCATCATGCTCTGTAAAGCGCATCATTGCTTGATCGTGGCGAGGAGCCTCGCAATCGTGTCATCGAACAAAGCGAACAAATCTTTTGCTTCCTTCGAACCCCCCACGGTGTAAGGCAACGTCGCCACGGGAATTTTGCTGCGCTCCGCAAGCCATTTGCCCGGCTTTGGATCGTTATAAGCATTTTGCAAAATGACCTTGGCGGGATCTTTTTGTAAGCGCTGCAACAGATCGGACAGATGCCCCGTTGTAGGTTGCACGCCGGGCTTCGGCTCCAGCGCGCCGACTTCCTTCATGCCCAGCCAATGCAACAAGTATTCCTGATCTTTG
>JBDSJK010000461.1:0-4019 GCA_039917535.1 Burkholderiales bacterium | reverse complement strand
AGCGGTCGGATCCGCTCTCGCGACAAATTTGCGTACCCAACCTGATCGCATTCCCGAATGAGCCGCTGACAGGCCCCAGCCAAAAAAAACCCCGCGCAAGGCAGGGCTTTTCATTGGAAATGGCGGGCGGACGGGAGCATTATCCGAAACATAATGTATTGATTTATAAAGTATTTAATGAAAGAAAGTCACTAGGATACTCACAATAGTACTCACTTTCCACGCCGGGTTGCTGGCACTCTATAGCCATCGGTCAACCCCGCCATGATGCGAGCATGTGCCGTTGCGATGAGTGCTGAATCTGTAAGTGCCATCGCGGCATACCGCGCTGGCGCCGTTGGGCGTAATACCTACCGTGACAGTCTTGCTGGGCGAATGCACCTCGATGCCATCGCCGTTCGAGTAAAAGTGGTGGGAAACGAGCTGCTGCTCAAGGGGTTGATGGTTTCTCGTGGTATGTCCGTCGACGTGCGGCGGCAATCGTGGTGCGTGGCTTTGTGGACATGTCCACGCGGCGATCGCGATGGCTGCGCAGACCAGCCAACCTGAAGCCTTCATTTGCCTAATCCTCTCACAGTCGCGAAGTGCGAGACCGCGTGCGAGAAGACGAAGCACGAAAAGTGCCAAACGCCTACCGCCCCCATCGGACCAAGCCCCCGGGGCGCGCGCGTAGGGAACCCCCGACTACCCCGGTAAACACACGCGTGACTGGAATTTTTTTTGGCGGGGTAGCGCCACTTCGTTCGGCGTTTCGCAATGCGCCGGCGATGCCATCCCTGCAGCATGGCCATCGGGTCCGCTCGAAAAAACTTGACCGCGTCGACGCGCCGACCTCCCCGCTCGAAGTCACTCACGCGATTCTGCGGCCGCTGCAGTGGCGGCGCGAGTTGTGCTTGGGTCGGCCCCGCGCAATTGGTCGAGCCGCTTCGACGGCGCAGGCACGGCTTGCTTGCCAGTGCTAACTTCGGGTGAGAGGATCGCTCGAAACATCGCAACCTCCGGGATAGGCTGCGGGATTGGGCTTCGGGGATAGGATCCCTTCACAATCGAATTTAGTTCGCCCTCATGGAAGGTTCAATGCAATCTTGTTATCCAAGCGCAAGCTTCGTGCAATCAGAACTGTCTCGGGCCGACTACGAGAAGCTTCTGGTTCGCTGCCAGACACTTCCGCCACATCAAGGCAACTATGCCGTTCAGACCTTCTTGTCTAACGTCGTCTTGACTGTTCTTGACTACCAGTTACACAACACAATCGTCAAAAAAGCACACGAGAGGTTCGTACGGGCTCATAGCAATTACATACAAGACATCAATCAGTTGGCAGCGTTTCTTGACCGTTACCCCAATGACAAACAAGGCAATACGGATGCTGCCATTACGCTCTGGGGATACAAACACTGGACAAGGTTGGAGCAGCTGCGTGGGTTAGTTGCGCACTTCATTCGTATTGGCGTCGTAGATTCTGACACCCTGAAGAACTGGGCAACAACTGCAACCTTCAAAGGTGATTTCAAAGGAAAGGTAAAAGGGCTTGGGCCTGCCATATTTCAATGGTTAATAATGCGCGCCGGAGTCGAGACCATAAAACCAGATGTTCATATCATGAACTTCGTGTCGTCTGCGATTGGCCACTCTCCAAGTTTCGATGCCACCATTAGCGTACTAATTAGCGTTGCCAAAGAAATTGGCAAAACCCCTCGGGAGCTAGATTTAGCTATTTGGGAACTACAGCGTGGGGCACCCGGCCAGATATGATGGCTAACATTTCATTCGCGCTGACGCCGCTTCGCGGCGCGGCCTAACTCAGGTGTTGGGCTTTTTCTGAGCAGATATAAATCGCTTCATCATTTGGGGAAAAACATGAAAATACTTGCGCTCGTCGCCGCTTGCGGGTTGCTCCTCTCGGCTTGCGGGGTAGACCCGCAAATCGTAAAGCAAATGAAAGTTCCGCACGGCACAGACATCGGCGTAATCCCATTCCGGGACTGCATCATTGCGGGCCAAGAAGACTGCGATCGTTCTGGGGGCTTGGCTGGCTCGGTTTTCGTCCGCGTGTTCTCGGAAGATGGTTTTCGTGCGGTCCTTCTTTCGCGGCCCGTGGCTCCAAAAGAACCGCTCTCCGACGATGCCGCTATCGCACTTGCCAAGGCAAAGAACCTCGCGTTTGTTATAAACGGCGAGGTGAGCGAATTTTACGATGTTGCGCCGATGACGTTCCGGCCAGATCGTGCTGGCATATCTGTACGGATTCTGAGTGTGGAAACCGGCAAAATTGCTGCATCCTACAGTGATATTCGGGCATCAAAAACCAACTTCAGAACTCCGGAGAGCTTGATCATGAATATGGCAGAGGAGGTGCGTGACGAGTTGGAATAATGGATTGTTGCGCAGACCAGTTCTACCCCCATCGTTCCGTTGCGCAATTGGTGATAATTCCGGCGCTGCCCAACAATGCGCTCCAGCGGACGGCTGATAGCTGCCGCTTAACTCCAGCGTTAGCCCTCGCCTCAGTAACGGCTGCGTGTGCGATCTTGGAAGCACTGTGCAAGACCTATATCGCAGAGCACGGGCTGGAACTTCCTTCCAGCCAGACCATCAAGCCGCTCTGGGGCGTTGTGTCGAATCACCTCAAGATCGCCGAGGAGAGCGTAGAAGATGATGATTTGAAGCGTAACTTTTCCGGACTCAGCTCTATAGTTGACGGCATCGGCTCCTACCGCACTCATGCGGGGAGTGCCCACGGGCACGGAAAAAGGCCATACAAGGTTGCGCCACGCCGTGCCCGCCTCGCGGTTCATGCGGCCCATACTCTGTGTCTGTTCGTCATGGAGACATGGCAAGCACGCCGGAGCGAGGGCTAACAATCGTCCAAGCCGACGCCGTAGACGGCGCGGCTTAACTCAGACGTTAGGGGCTAGGATATGTCTTGGAGCAACGCAGAAGCAAAACATTCGCATGAATACACCTGCGGCTGGTGCGGCAACCTGGTTGCATCAGCAATTGGCTACGGGTCCAAAGTTCGCCACAGCGAAGATATTTTCATTTGCCCTCACTGTCAGAACCCCACGATTTTCGTTGGCATCAAGCAAGTCCCCGGCGTTGAATTTGGCACTTCAGTCAAGCATCTTCCACCTGACGTAGAAGCTTTGTACGGCGAGGCAAGGCAATGCGCAGCCGCCGCTTGCTACACGGCATCTGTCTTGATTTGCCGAAAACTTCTTATGAATGTCGCAGTTGCTCAGGGTGCCGCGACAGGGCAAACCTTTATCGCCTACGTCGAGCATCTTGCAAACGGCGGGTACGTTCCTCCCAATGGCAGGGGTTGGGTAGACCACATACGCAAGAAGGGAAACGAGGCCACGCACGAAATTGTTCTCATGTCGAGCGTCGAAGCTGAGGAACTCATTTCATTCTCGGAGATGCTCCTGAAATTCATTTATGAGTTTCCAAGCCGCATCCCACAGGTTCCTGCGGGCGCCCCGTAACCACTCGTTCATTGCGGACGGCTTCGCCGCCTCTTAACTTAGGGCTTATCCATGATTCCCCTTACTATCGCGACTCTAAAAGCTGCACTCCGCCACTACGATGCGGGCTCGCGTCCGTATCGATTTATTCAACCACGATCATGGTACTTGCTGAGTTCAAAGGGTCGGGCCTACCCACTTAAGTATGTTTATGCAATGGCGATTGGCCGCGCCCCAGGGAAGTTCAATACATCCGAGCCGATCCGAGATATCCCAAAGCTCGGTTTCGAGATCAAGCGCGAACGGAAAACCCTTGAGATCGAATTCGCTAAGCGGGTTGCGTCTTCTCTTAAACATCCGAAAGCACGTGCCGATAGATTGGCCAAGGCGCCGCGCCTGCCCAAACAGACGATCCGCGAGGTTGTGGTTTATGAGAGGAACCCAGACGTCGTGGCTGAGGTATTGGCGCGCGCAAAGGGACGTTGCGGGAGCTGTGGCAACGCTGCTCCATTTAAAAAGCGAAATGATGGTGCTCCTTACCTAGAGGTTCATCAC
>JBDSJK010000460.1:0-9945 GCA_039917535.1 Burkholderiales bacterium | reverse complement strand
CAAATGAGCATCGGCATCGGCAGCTAAGCCACTTAACAAAAAAGTGTGCGTAATTTTGGTAAACGATCCGTCGGCAGCCGTCGCCTTCAGCGTTTGCCGCGTGCCGTCGGTCAACTTGCCAGTGGTTGGGTCGATAGTATTGCCGAGCCCGATTTGGTCACAATTGAAAGTCGGCGTACCGGATTCGATGCCGCGACCGTATAACGTCACGGTGAGTGTGGTGTTATTCGCTTGTTGTGCTGCGGTCAGCCTGAAACTGTCGTTCCAGATCAGCCCAGATGATCGGACTTGGAGTTGCGAATTTGCCGTTCCACCAAACTTTTCATCGCCCAAATGCACGACACTGAGACCATTGAAAAAAACCAAATCTTGACCCGGTCTAATAAGTATCAGCGCGGAATTGTTAGAGCCGGTATTGAGCGGCTGGAGCTGCCCGTTGGCATATTTGAAGAACACCGTGCCGGGCAAGTAGTCGGTCTTATTTACCGTTCCCACAAGAAATTGCGGCAAACCACTATTGGGCAGCGTAAGGGAGTATTTACCATCTATACCGGTATTCCCACTCGGGTTACTCGTCTGCAACGGTATGTCCACCAGGGCGCCGGAAATGACGGCAAAGGTCCTGGCATCGGTGACTTCCCCGCTTGCTGTCAAGGATTGAGCGTTCGTGCCGCCGCCACTGGTTCCGCCGCCTCCACCACCACCACCACAGGCAGTCAATAGCACTAGCATGCCCATGGTTGCCACTAGTTTCGGCGAGGTTGTCATATTTGTATCATCCAAGTTATTGAAGGTGGCACTGAAAGTCAGATTTGAATTGGCTTTTCGCGTAAATTGAGTCTAGTCAATTACCACCGCACCTTTGTTAACTTTTGTTACAGCAGGTCTTACGCGCAGCGTGGGCTATTACCCAGTTTTGGCAAACAAATGGACATACCCACCGAGCCTAGACTAGGAGAGCGTAAGAGGAATTATATCGCAGAACGCACAGCCTGCCTTGGAACCAAGGTGGTGCGACTGATTTCTCAGATATCGTGCGCGGAAAGTTCATGCACGGTCGGTGCACGCGGGACTGCTCGCGCTTCCTGGTACTTAGCGAGATTAATTGGTGGGCGGCTCATTGCCTCTTGAGGTGGCTAACAACACGGCTGATTAATTCGTTTATCGCATCGCGTTTCTGTTTCTTCGCTGGTCGTCGGCTCTCACTATGCGAATGTCTGTTGTTTTCAGGCACTGGCATATCCTTAGTAGCAGAAATTAGCCGGAAACAACAAAGCACGTGATCGACGCTCGACGTGGAGTGGGGGCTTTAGGCGCCCGCCTGCTTGTCTGGTCGGCGCTTTTATTTGACTTCCTCATCGCTCAGCGCCGGTTCTACAATGGCCACGGTTTTTTTTGCATCAGATTTGAGCGCCAGTTCATGGAATGCGCGTTCTTCCGACTTGGGCCAATCCATGTTCCAAAGTTTCGCAAGTATGAATGAGTATGATGGGCGAGGAGGCAAAAGGTGACTACGCTACAGCTTAATGACTAATTATTAGCCGCTCCACGAGTAAATTCCCTAAAATGGCGGGATGAATGAGCCAACTCTTAAGCCCGCTCCCTTAACTGACGCCACTGAGCCGCGCTCGCAGGAAAGTATCGAGCGGGCGCTTGCGGACGTGAGTGAGATTCTCGACAAGCATCAGCTTGTGGAGCACTTGGTGCACATTCAGGATATGCCCAACCACGAGCTAGTGGAGTCGCTGGTTCATCGCCAAAACCTGGCTGATCTCACCCACCGCCTGCAGAAAAAACTTGAAAACCTGCACGCGGCCGACATCGCGCGGATATTGGAGGCGCTGCCGGTCGACCGTCGCCTGATGGTGTGGGATTTGGTGAAGGCGGAGCGGGATGGCGAAATCTTGCTTGAAGTTTCCGACGCGGTGCGCGAAACGCTGATCGATAGCATGGATTCCAAAGAGTTGGTTGCGGCGACGGAACAACTCGACACGGACGAAATCGCAGATCTCGCGGCGGACCTGCCCCGCGATGTGGTGCAGGATGTGTTGGAAAGCCTAGATGCTCAGGATCGTTCCCGGTTGCAATCGGCGCTTTCCTATCCCGAAGGCGCGGTGGGCGCGGTGATGGATTATGAGATTGTCTCGCTCCGCCCTGACGTAAGCATCGAAACCGCGATGCGCTATCTACGCCGACTCGAAGAATTGCCCGATCACACAGATCAGTTATTCGTCGTGGATCAGGACGACCGTTTGCTCGGTGCACTGCCGCTGAAAAAGATTCTGGTCAGCGATCCTGAAATCAGCGTGGCCCAGGTCATGACGAAGGAGATCAATACCTTCAAGCCGACGGACGACGCGGCGGATGCGGCTTCGGCCTTCGAGCGCTACGATCTGATTTCCGCGCCCGTCATCGATGCTTCGAATCGCCTGGTCGGACGACTGACCGTGGACTCCATGGTGGACATTATGCGTGAGGAATCCGATAGCCAGATGCTGGGTTTAGCGGGCCTGCGCGAAGAGGAAGATTTATTTTCGTCCGTCTGGAAAAGCGCGCAAAACCGCTGGCTATGGCTGGCGATCAATTTGGTGACCGCATTGATCGCCTCGCGGGTGATTGGCATTTTTGAAGGCAGTATCGAAAAATTGGCGGCACTAGCGGCCTTGATGCCCATCGTCGCTGGTATCGGCGGTAATTCGGGTAACCAAACGACTACGCTGATCGTGCGCGGACTAGCGTTAGGCCATATCAGTCAGGTCAATGTTAAAAAGTTGTTGATGAAAGAACTGGCGGTGAGCCTATTAAATGGCCTATTTTGGGGGGGTATATTAGGTGTGATCGCCTATCTGCTTTATCATAGTGCGTCCTTGGCGTTAGTCATGACGAGCGCAATGGCGCTCAATTTATTGGTGGCGGCGCTCATGGGTACACTATTACCAATCACCATGCACCGGCTGGGCAAAGACCCGGCAGTGGGATCAAGCGTGTTGCTGACCGCTACCACTGACAGCATGGGGTTTTTTATTTTTCTTGGGCTGGCAACACTGTTTCTTTTGCATTGAGCAATCGAACGCTGGAGGGGCGTGTGCCGATTAACTTATTAACATTTACAGCTAAGCCATGGCCAACAAAGCCCTAACCGCCGACCGCCGCCGCGGCCAGGATCGCCGTGGCGCGGGCCGGAGATTAACGGATGGCTGGGCAGGATCGGTTCGATTTGCGAGCTGGAATGAACAATTAGTCCAGTTTCTTACTCGCTATTTGCTCTTGGTTCTGGCGCTAGTATTCTTTGGTAGCGGGCCGGCGGTGAGCGTATTTGGTATGTCCCGCGGCCAGATATATGGCGTATATCTCGCTCACGCGCTCGTGAATACCTTTAACATATGGCACGCTTGGCGCTATCCACGCTCAGTCACTCGCTACCGCATCGCCATGTGGCTGGATATTCTGGTGGTGTCCATCGCGGTGCTCAACGATCCCTACGACATTCCACCTTCGCTGATCGTATATATATTAGTGGTGCTCGGTAACGGAATGCGATACGGCATGCCGTTTTTTGCCGAAGGGCTGATCGGCACGTTCGTAGGTGGGCTGGCGGCCCTCGGCTTGCGACAAATGAACGCCACCCTTACCATGGCGCCAGGAATGCTTTTCCTGATATTGTTTGCGGGTATTGTGCTGATTTATGCCTATATTTTGATGGGGCGAATCGAAACCAATCGCCGCCATTTGGAGCATTCCAACGCCACCGACACCCTGACGGGCCTGCTAAATCGACGCGGCTTGCGCGAAACTGCCGACGACTTATTCACAACATACCTGGGCCGAGGGGAAAAAATTGTCGTCATGTTCGCGGATATGGATAAGTTCAAGAGCGTCAACGATAACTATGGCCATTCCGTCGGCGACCAGGTGCTGCGAGAACTGGGAACAATTATGCGCGAATCGCTGCGCAACCATGATGTGGCGGGGCGGTACGGCGGCGACGAATTCGTTTTATTACTCGCGGATACAACCCTGGACGAAGCGGAGTCGGTAGCACGGCGCATACAGGATAAAGTGAAAGCGTCCGCCGCGGAGCGCGGCCTGGAGTTCAGTCTGACGGTAGGCTTTGGCGAAGCGCCGACCCATGGTGCGAGCCTAGATGAGGTGTTAGAAACCGTCGACCAAGCGTTATATCAATCGAAGCTCCAGCACGGCGCGGGTGGCCTCATGCGCGCTGCGAAGCGAACTACACCTGACTTGATTTAAGATCGCAGCCGCGCGTCGCGAAGAAAATTTGATCCTTTTGTGATGTTTGTGTCTACCCGTCAGGGTAGGGTGGCCGTTACGACTAATCGGTTCGCAGGTTGCTGCAAAAACTACTGCGCGCGGTCAGGAATGGTACTGCGGTGCTCAATGTACAGCTCGTACACCTGCACTCTTCGGGCCATTCCTGACCGCGCTCGCTACGTTTTGTAACCACCTCCAATTTAGCAACACATGCAGACTAAACACCAGGAGAACGCGCGTGATAATTAGACTCAAACCAGACATCGTGCCGTCGGAAATCACCGACAAACAATTGTATTTTAACCGCCGCGAGTTTTTGCACACGGCTGCTTTCGCCGGCATCGCGACCCTCGGTGGCTCGCTCCTGCCATTCTCCCCCGTCCAGGCGGCTACTAAGCTAAATCTCGCCAGGAAAGGCGTTGCGACGGCTGAGGATCCTCTCACACCGCTGCGCGATGTGACCAGTTACAACAATTTCTACGAGTTTGGTACGGACAAATCCGATCCGGCAGCCAACGCCGGGACGCTGAAAACTCGTCCGTGGACCATTGCGGTTGAAGGTGAAATCAAAAACCCCAAGGTCTACGATATCGATGAATTGCTCAAACTCGCGCCTTTGGAAGAACGAATTTATCGCCTTCGCTGTGTGGAAGGCTGGTCGATGGTGATTCCTTGGGTGGGTTATTCGCTGAACGAGTTGATCAAACGCGCTGAACTCACGGGCAAAGCGAAGTACGTCGAGTTCACCACCCTGCAGGCGCCGGATCAAATGCCGGGGCAAAAACTCTCGGTGCTCAATTGGCCTTATGTCGAAGGCTTGCGCTTGGATGAGGCGAAACATCCGCTTGCGCTGCTCTGCCTAGGGCTATATGGCGAGGTACTGCCGAACCAAAATGGCGCACCGGTGCGCATCGTCACGCCTTGGAAATATGGCTTCAAGAGCGCTAAGTCTATCGTCAAAATCCGCTTTGTCGAGAAAGAACCACTCAGCGCCTGGAACCGAGCGGGGCCAAGCGAGTATGGTTTTTACTCCAATGTAAACCCAGATGTCGATCATCCGCGCTGGAGCCAGGCCAAGGAGCGGCGTATCGGCGAATTCGGCAAGCGCAAGACTCTTATGTTCAACGGCTACGCCGACCAGGTCGCGCAGATGTATAACGGAATGGACCTGAAGAAGCTGTTCTAGGAGAGGATGAACTTGCTGGCGCTATTTAAAAACCTCACGACCGCCCAGGTTTCGCGCCTGAAGGTGGTCGTCTTTATCATTTCCACGGCACCGTTCTTGCTGCTCGGGCTGCGTGGTTTCAACTCATGGCAAGGTCAAGGATTTAATCTGGGCGCTAACCCCATTGAGTTCATCACACGGGATTTGGGGGATTGGATACTCATTTTTCTGATGATCACGCTTGCCGTCACTCCGGTGCGGCGACTAACTGGCTGGAACTGGTTAATCAAGCTGCGTCGCATGCTAGGCCTGTTTGCATTTTTCTACGCAGCCCTGCATTTTGTGACTTACATCTGGCTAGACCAATTTTTCGATCTCGGCGATATCGTCAAAGATGTCATCAAAAGACCGTTTATCACTGTCGGATTTCTTGCTTTTGTAGCTTTGATCCCCCTCGCGGTGACGTCCACCAATGCCATGGTGCGACGACTCGGCGGTAAGCGCTGGCAGACGCTGCACAAGCTGGCCTACGCCATCGCCATACTGGGTGTGGTGCACTACTGGTGGCTGGTCAAGCGCGACATACGTGAACCGCTACTGTACGCGGCTATTCTGACGGTCTTGCTGGGGATAAGAGTTTACTGGAACCAGCAGAAGCGGAGAAACACGAATGCACAAGTAACAACCGCCACCCGTTCAGTTACGCTTTAAATTTCAGAAACTGAAGCCGCCGCCATTCGACTGAGCAGAAACTCTGCGCGACCGAATAGCGGCGTGACGCCGTACAGCCTTAACTGAAGATAGGCTTAATCAGCGGCGCGGGAGCCATAGGCGTGGAGGCCATGGGCTTCTTCGCAGCGGGTTTCTTCATTACCGCTTTCTTCGCTGGGGCCTGCTTCGCTACTGCTTTCTTGGCCGCAGGCTTCTTCACTGCAGCTTTCTTGGCCGCAGGCTTTTTCGCCACAGCTTTTTTGGCTGCAGGCTTCTTCGCTGCAGCATTCTTCGCTGGGGCCTTCTTCGCTACGGCCTTTTTTGCCGCAGGCTTCTTCGCAACCGCTTTTTTAGCGGCAGGCTTTTTCGCCGCAGGCTTCTTCGCGACGGGCTTTTTCGCAGCGGGTTTCTTAGCTGCCGCTTTCTTAGCGACGGGCATCTTCGCTGCTGGTTTTTTCGCCGCGGGTTTCTTTGCCGCGGGTTTCTTTGCTGCTGTTGCCATGTATAAACTCCTTAATAAAGTTTTTTACCGTATCGTCTATGAAGACTCGTGTACAACTCGTACACTGCCAAGCGCATCGGTAAGCGAACCAACCGTGAGATCACAAACCAAATACCACTACATCTCGCTGTTGATTTTTATCTTGGTGTTTGGATTCTATGGCAAGGTTTTAGAAATTGCACAACAAATCAATGATTTTGGTAATCTTTTTTGCATGATTTCTAACTAATTAGTATCGAGTCGATACTAATTGATGCAAGTGTACAATTTTTGCAATGCGATGATCGCAAGCCGTTTTGAGTAATCAGCTTAGATGGCTAACAGGGTGTTGAAACACGTAGCGAGCGCAGACTAGACAAGGCGTAAAAGACACAAAAAGCGCAATGTACACGTAAGTACATAAGCATTTTTCTGTCTTTCGCAACGCAGGATAGTCAAGCGCAGAACTTTTTCGACATCCTGTTAAGGTAATAGATGTTCGCCGGCGTACAGGTCAGCCACGCGCTCGCGGGAGCGGATTAAGTGGATAGTTGCGCCATCTATCATCACTTCGGCAGCACGGGGACGGGTGTTGTAATTTGAGCTCATCACGCTGCCGTAAGCGCCTGCGGATAGCACTGCCACCAGGTCACCCGGCTCGATACACAGATCCCGATCGCGACCCAGAAAATCGCCGCTTTCGCACACTGGCCCCACGATGTCGTACTGCGCGGATTCGTCGTTCGCACCGGGCGCCACGGCAACAATCTCGTGATAAGCCTCATATAAAGCCGGCCGAATCAGGTCGTTCATGGCCGCATCGACAATCGCAAAACGGCGGTTGCCACCCTGCTTTATATACTCAACCTGCGTCAACAATAGACCCGCATTACCGACAAAACAACGGCCCGGCTCGAAGATCAATTGCTGGCTTCGGCTAGCCAGAATACCTTTTAGTGTCTCGGCATAATGCTTGATTTGGATGGGTTGCTCGTCCTTATAGCGGATGCCAATGCCGCCGCCAAGATCAAGATGATGTAGCGCGATCCCCTCGCGCTCAAGCTGATCGACAAGCTGCAACACCTTCTCAAGTGCATCGCCAAACGGGGCGATCTCAGTGATCTGAGAACCGATATGACAGTCAATGCCGATCACGTCTATGCTCGGCAAGTCACTCGCAGTGCGATAGAGCGCAAGCGCGTCTTCAAACGCCACGCCGAACTTATTCTGCTTCAACCCCGTTGCTATATATGGGTGGGTTTTCGGATCGACATCCGGATTGACGCGCAGCGATATCGCGGCGCGCACACCCATTTCACGGGCGACGCCGGAGAGGCGCAGCAACTCGGATTGCGATTCCACATTGAAGCAGAGAATGTTGTGCGCCAGCGCCGCGCGCATCTCTTCCGCACGCTTGCCTACGCCTGAGAAAACCACCTTGCGCGGATCACCGCCGGCGGCGAGTACCCGCGCCAATTCGCCCTCGGAAACAATGTCGAAACCCGCGCCCAGCTTAGCGAACAGGCCCAGTATGGCCAGATTGGAATTAGCTTTGACGGCATAGCAAATCATCACATCTCGCCCGGCGAAAGCAGCGCTGAACTCGCGGTAGGCCTGGGTCAGTGCCGCCTTGGAATAAACATAACAGGGTGTTCCAAACCGCGTGGCGACCTCGCGAAGCGACACGTCTTCTACCTGCAATCCGTCATTGCCGCGGTGAGTCATGGGAGGTAAATTCATTTGCTGCGTTCTTGTTGAGTGGTTTTATCTTGTGCAGGCAGCGTGAGAGGGCCTTTTAGGCCGCACGCGCCAAGCAATAGGGCGATGATCACTAGCCTTAATACGTTGACCATAGTATTCTCATCGATAACAATGAGCTCAAATGGTATCACAGCGGAATAGTGCGGCTTGTGACGGCAATGTCCGAAAACCGCGCCTTGAATCTTCGTTATTTTGCGTAGGGTATCTGGAGTACCGCATGGATACTGGATCTACAGACATACGGTATTTTCTGGTTCTGCTGCAGAATGATCGAGAAACCGTCTGAATAACGAGCCGATTAGGATATTTTGATTAAATTCAGTGAGATAGGATTTATATTGTGTCGGCTCGATACTATATTTTAGTAAAATTTAACTTTGATAAATTAGTTTCGAGTCGATACTAATATTATGCTCAAGAATCCGGTAGCGTTATTGCAGTTGGTCGAACGTTTAGGCAACCTGATACGGGCGGAGATGCGCCGGGTCATCGGCCAAGAAGGGCTCCAGCCGGTGCATTTAGAGGCGATGTTGTTTCTCAACCAAGCGAACCGCTTCAGCAATACGCCGCAAGCCTTGGCCGAGTACCTTGGTGTCACCAAGGGGACCGTATCGCAAAGTCTGCTGCTGCTCGACCGCCGTGGCCTGATTGAGCGCTACCAAGACGAAGTGGACCGCCGCGTCGTGCGGCTGCGTCTGAGCGAGCAAGGCGAGCAAATGTTGATTGAGATGCAGCCGGCGTCGCTGTGGCAGTCGGCGACGCGAAATATTAGCGCGAATCGCATCCGTAACGGGGTATCGGCGCTGCGCGAGACGCTCTACATGTTGCAAAGCCACAACGGTGCGCGCACGTTTGGCGTCTGCAATACCTGCATTTACTGCCAGCGCAAGAGCCAGCGCACCCACCACTGCGCGTTATTTGCCGAACGACTGTCAGGACCCGAGACGCGACTCATTTGCCGCGAGCATGTGCCCAAATCGGCTAGCTGACCAACACTAGTTTTTCAACGTACTGTAAGTTTCGCTCGCGCGATGGCGGCTTTAACTTGTTCCGGCGCCGTGCCGCCAACATGATTACGCGCCGCCAGGGCACCTTCCGGCTTCAATATCGCCAGCGCGTCGGCTTCAATCAGCTTAGAAAATCTACGTAATGTCTCCAGCGGCAGCGCGCTAATGTCGCAGCCCTGATCCTCCGCAGCGTGCACCGCGCGCGCGACAACTTCGTGGGCGTCGCGGAACGGCAAGCCTTTCTTGACCAGGTAATCGGCCAAATCCGTCGCCGTCGCGTGG
Source organism: Burkholderiales bacterium (assembly GCA_039917535.1). Lineage (GTDB taxonomy): Bacteria > Pseudomonadota > Gammaproteobacteria > Burkholderiales > JALYOK01 > JBDSJK01. Next base: position 266 of record JBDSJK010000460.1, on the reverse strand, counting down.
CCTTCCAAAACGGCTTTGCGCATGGCATCAGGATAAACTGTGACGTCTTTGAGCATGTCGGCGAAGATGGTCAGCGTCATGCGCAAGGTGTCCACCGTGTCGAACAGCGGCTCTTTATCCTCTTGGTTGTCCTTATTGTAGGCCAGCGGCTGGCCTTTCATTAATGTCAGCAGACCGATCAGATGGCCATACACCCGGCCGGTTTTGCCGCGGGCTAGCTCAGCCACATCGGGATTTTTCTTTTGCGGCATGATGCTGGAGCCGGT
>JBDSJK010000459.1:0-2693 GCA_039917535.1 Burkholderiales bacterium | reverse complement strand
CCCGCTCAATACGATTCACAGCGATGATATCCGTGCCAATACCATAAATCACACCGCGTTCCTTGCGGCCTGCGTAATTAGTGCTTTCATTTCGCGCACGGCTTCGCGCATGCCGACAAATACCGCGCGGCTGACGATAGCGTGGCCGATGTGTAATTCGCGTACGCCCGGCAACTGCGCGACGGGTTGCACGTTGAAATAATTCAGCGCATGTCCGGCATTAAAACGCATGCCCAAGTCGCGAATCGCTTTACCGGTTTGGCCGATTTTTTCTAGTTCAACAACAACGGCTGGGCTTTCCGCATCGCGGCCGTGTTGGTGAAACGCCGCTGCGTAAGGCCCAGTGTGCACTTCGCAAACCCTAGCACCGATGAGGCTCGCAGCCTGCACCTGCTTGAGATCCGCATCGATAAACACGCTCACGACGATACCCGCCAAGGTCAGCATCCTTACTGCCTCTGCAAGCCTTCCCTCCTGCGAAGCCACATCCAAGCCGCCTTCGGTGGTGATCTCGTGGCGGCCTTCGGGGACGAACATTGCCATCTCCGGGCGAATCGCGGTGGCGATCTCAACCATCTCTGGCGTTGGCGCCATTTCCAAATTCAGTTTGATGTGCGTGAGTTCGCGCAGGCGCCGCACGTCCTGATCTTGAATGTGGCGACGGTCCTCGCGCAAATGCACCGTAATGCCGTCGGCCCCGCCGAGATGGGCTTCGACCGCGCCCCACACGGGATCGGGTTCATAGGTGGCCCGCGCCTGACGGATGGTGGCAATGTGATCGATATTTACGCCGAGTTGAATCATAGCGCCTGAAGGTCCTTGAGTAACTGACGGGTATGCAATTCCTGATTTCCTAAATGATGTTGAATCTGCATGCGCAAAAGCTGCTTGCTCTCCGCCAGCGTCACGGGATCGGAAAAATCTTCGCGCTGCAAATCGAGCAACGTCTTGCCGCGAAATTGTACCTGGTTTCGCGACGCCGGCTTTGCTATCGCGCCGTTGTCGGGCAGATAAACATAGGAATCATCGGCAACAATCGGCCGGCCCGTGGCGGGCTCCGCATCCAACACCAAGCCATAACCCAGCTCGCGCAACAGGCGCAACTCAAAGCGCCGTAACTGCGCCGCCAGATCGCCACCGCGCGCCAACTCGGCCAGTGTTTCCGCATAAGCATCGAACAGATTTTCGTGTGGATCGTCGCGGGGTAGCAACTTCAACAATAACTCATTCATATAGAAGCCGCAGATGAGTGCCAAGCCCTGCAACATCGGCTGCCCGCCGCGCCACTCGGCCTTCTGCAAAATTTGCGGATCATGCTTGCCGACCCATGATAATTCCAGCGGCTGGAACGAAAGCAACTGCCCGCGGATCGCCGAGCGAGGCCGCTTCGCGCCCTTCGCCAACAGCGCGACACGTCCGGCGTGACGGCTCAGCACCTCCACGATCAAACTCGTTTCGCGATAAGGGTAACTGTGCAGCACGTAGCCGGGCTCATTGCTACGCAGGATTTTTTCCATGGCTACCATGGCGAGATTTTACATGCTAGCGTGAGCATACAGTGGTGCTCATGCGAAATGATGGTTGCTGAATCAGCAGCCAGGTAGATACAATGGTGGGCACGTTGTTTGCCCAAGCTGTAACAGTTGCAAACTCACCACGTGGCCCACCGAGAACGTGCCCACCACGCTGATAATTTCCTTTATCATGCATAACATGCATAACTCAAGCGTGGGTTTGCCGCCTCCACGTCCTTAGCAAATTTCTGAATCTTGAGTTGAGACCTAAGTCGGTTCACCGTTGCGTTGCTCCCCAGACCCCTCGTGCTTGCATATGATCTTGCATACGGTTAGACCGGTCTTATAACTAGTCATATGAAGTGCGCTATGGATGCTTGGCCCGTACAAGACGCAAAAGCCCGTTTCAGCGAGTTACTGGATGCTTGTGTCAACGAGGGACCACAACTCGTCACTCGGCGCGGTGCGGAAACGGCCGTTCTCTTTCCCATTACCGAATGGAAGTGATTAAGTCACGCCGCGCGGCCATCGCTGAAAACATTGCTGCTTTCCGATCTCGGTCGTGTGGACTTTGCATTACCTCGGCGCGGGTCAGGTCGGGTAGGCGCCGGATATGTAAGCCCTGGCTATGTATCTACTTGATACCAACATCCTCTCGGAGCTCCGCAAGGTCCGGCCACGTGGCGCGGTGGTCGCAGGGGTCAACGGTGTCGACGATGCTGATCTCCACCTCAGTGTTGTTACGCTAGGCGAAATACAGGCCGGCATCGAAATCACGCGCGAACAGGATGTTCTCAAGGCGGCTTCAATGTGTGCGTCCAACGGTTCCACCTAGATAGTGTAGTCACGAGATAATATTTTAGGTATAAGTGGCAAGTCCATCCAGCTTTATGAGAGGATTGGCTATGGTTTCAGCGCATCGGCGTCACGATATAGCGGATAAAGTCTGGGCAGTTTTAGAGCCGCATTTACCTGGCCGCGAGGGTGTTTGGGGTGGACTCGCTCAGGACAATCGAAAATTTATCGACGCGGTGTTCTGGATACTACGCAGCGGCGCGCCGTGGCGCGATTTGCCGCCGGATTACGGTGGATGGAGCAATACGCAGCGTCGATTTATTCGCTGGCGTGACAAGGGAATCGGGGAAAAATTGCTCGAACAGCGGGTCGATGCGCCGGATT
>JBDSJK010000458.1:0-4612 GCA_039917535.1 Burkholderiales bacterium | reverse complement strand
CCCTACCATCATCGTGACGGTGATTTTGTGTTGCGCAACGGGCTAATCGAGCCAGAAGGCGCGCCACGCTTAACTTTTAGCGGCATAGGCATTTATCAGCCGGAATTTTTTCAGGCCATTCCGCGTGGTCAAAAAGCGCCGTTGGCGCCGTTGTTACATGCGGCCATCAGCGAACATCTTGTTAGCGGCGAACACTATCGCGGCAGGTGGGTTGATGTCGGCACACCCGAGCGGCTTGCGCAATTGAACCAAGCGATTGATCGTCAAGTCTCAACTTAGCGACTTGAACAAAGGACTATTGTGATTCCCATACCCCGTTATCAACGCCGTCGTGCCCAGCTTGCCAAGACCATGCAATGCGGCATCGCCGTCATTCCCACGGCTGACGAGAAGGCGCGTAACCGCGATACCCAGTATCCATACCGGTTTGACAGCCACTTTTACTACCTCACCGGCTTTATGGAACCTGGGGCAGTAGCGGTCGTCATTGCCGGCAAGAATCCCAAGACAATTTTGTTTTGCCGAGAAAAAGATCTCAGCCGCGAAATTTGGGATGGCTATCGCTTTGGCCCCAAGGCGGCACAAAAACAATTCGCGTTTGACGAGGCCTATCCCATAGCCAAGCTCGATGAGCTTATGCCTAAACTCATCGCCGACCAGCCCACGCTGCACTATCCGCTTGGCGCAGACGCAGCTTGGGATGCCCGTGTGTTCGGCTGGATCAATCAGGTCAAAGCGCAAGTACGCAGCGGCATCTCCGCACCCGCCGAAATTCAAGATGTGCGCACGCTGCTGGACGACATGCGCTTGGTCAAGGATGGCGACGAAATCGCCACCATGCGCCGCGCCGCCGATATTTCTAGCGATGCTCATCGCCGCGCCATGCAAACCACTAAACCGGGCATGATGGAATATCAAATTGAAGCGGAGTTGCTGCACGAATTCCGCCGTCGTGGCGCCCAGGCGCCCGCCTACACCTCCATCGTTGCGGGCGGCGCCAACGGCTGTGTGCTGCACTACGTTGAAAATAACGACCCTCTCAAATCCGGCGACTTGCTGCTCATCGATGCGGGTTGCGAACTGGACGGCTACGCGTCGGACATCACGCGTGCGTTCCCGGTGAACGGCAGATTCAGCGCAGCGCAGCGCGACGTTTACGAGTTAGTGCTCGCGGCGCAAGCCAGCGCGATCAGCGCCGTGAAGGCGAACGCCTCGTTTGAAAATTATCACGAGGTGGCGCTGAAAATTTTGGTACGCGGCTTCATCGACCTCAAGCTTTGCAAGGGCTCCGTAGACCAAGTGCTGGAGAGCGGCGACTATAAACGTTTCTACATGCACCGCACCGGCCATTGGCTAGGCCTCGATGTGCATGACGCCGGCGACTATAAGAAGCAAGGCAAGGCGGTGAAATTGGCGCCAGGCATGGTGGTCACCGTCGAACCGGGTTGCTATATTCGTCCCGGCAAAGATGTACCCAAAGCATTTTGGAACATCGGCATACGCATCGAGGATGATGTGTTGGTCACGAAAACCGGGCGTGACATACTCACCCATCCGCCCAAAACCGTGCGCGATATCGAACACGCGATGCAAGGCTGATGACGCAACACACCGACATCGTTGTGATCGGCGGCGGGCCTATCGGCTTGGCGTTCGCGCTGGCTGCCGGGACGGATGGCCGCTCGGTGCTCGTGCTGGAAGCCAATACGGGCGCGGCGTCCGACACGCGTACCCTGGCCCTGGCACAAGGCAGCCGGTTAATACTTGAGCGCTTGAGCGCGTGGTCGAACGCGCTACTCGCCACGGAAATCAAGACCATACATGTCACGCAACGCGGCGGTTTCGGCCAGACCGTCATCCACGCATCTGATTGCAACACGCCTGCCCTAGGCTACACATTGAGTTATCGGGCCCTGCTCAACGCGTTGTCGGAACGCGCGACACAAAGCGAGCTGCAAGTGTGCGATGGCGCGCAAGTTCAACACATTTCCACAACGAAACAGTACGGTGCCGTGACTTATTTGCGCGCGGGGACTAAGCATACGATCACGGCCAAACTGATCGTCATGGCCGATGGCGGACGTAGCCCCATCCAGATACCTGGCATTGAAATTAAAACCAAGGACTATGGCCAGATCGCCCTATTGGCGAGGGTCTCCACAGATCGCCCACACAGAAATATCGCCTATGAGCGGTTCACGCCAACGGGCCCAATTGCACTGCTGCCCGTTGGCGCAGAATTCGGTTTGGTGTGGACCGTTTCGCCCGAAGAGGCCGAGCGGATTGCGACGCTCGACGATCTCACTTTTTTGGCTGAGTTTCAAGCGGCCTTCGGTGACTACGCCGGAAAGTTCTACGGACTCCATTCTCGTTTTCAGTTTTCGTTACGCCTGCGCTACGCCACGCCGACCACGTCTGAACGAACTGTCTTGATCGGCAACGCCGCACAGGCCTTGCACCCCGTGGCGGGACAGGGCTTCAATCTCGGTTTACGTGACGCAGAACAACTTGCGCAATTGCTCAAAACCATCCCTGTTGGCGGGGACTGTGGCAACAATAATCTGCTGCGCCGTTATAGACGCAGCCGCCTTCCCGACACTCGCGTTGGCATCTTTTTTACCGACGGCTTGGTGCGTAGTTTTTCTAATGACAATCCCCTGTTGCGCGCCGGCCGGGGCCTCGGGCTTGCGGTACTTCAGCTTGCACCCCTTGCCCGCAAACAGCTCGCGGAGCAGATGATGTTTGGAATAGCTTCGTGAGTGACGTCGATATCATCATCGTCGGCGGTGGTATTGTCGGTGCAAGCTTTGCACTGCAAATGCGTGACAGCGGTGCTGAGATCGCTATCATCGAACCTAAAATTCCCGTTCCATTTTCCGCGACAGATGAATTTGATCACCGTGTCTATGCACTTACGCCTGCCAACATAAACCGGCTCGATAGCCTAAAGGTCTTTCACAGCGAAGATTTGTCGCGACTTACTCCGATACGCAACATGCAAATCATCGCTGACCGGAACGGCAAACTCAACTTTTCAGCGCGCAACGCGAATCTTTCTGAACTCGCGAAAATAGTCGAACATCGCCTGTTGGCGGCACGCTTACGGCAACAGCTTGAAGGTGCGCAACACGTAAGGATGAGCACGGCGAAGCTGACCAAGGTGCAGCAAAACGATAAGCAAGTTACCGTGGTCTCCGCTACCGGTCAAGAATGGTGTGCGTCACTGTTGGTTGGCGCCGATGGCGGCGACTCGTGGGTACGCAACGAATGCGGTTTCGCGCTCAAAGTGAAAGACTATGACCAAGTTGGCCTAGTCGCTAATTTCCGCTGTGAGCTATCCCATGAGTATACCGCGCGGCAATGGTTTAGCCGTGATAGCGTACTTGCGTGGCTGCCTTTGCCAGAAGGGTGCATCTCCATCGTGTGGTCGGTAAAGGCGGATCGTGGCGCCGCGTTATTGTCAATGCCCCCAGCAGAATTTTGTGATGCCGTGTGTGAAGCCGGTGGCAACACCCTAGGCGCAATGCAGTTATTGTCGCCGGTAGCAAAATTTCCACTGCGTTGGCAGCGTAGCGAACCGACGGTGCAGGGTCGTGTTGTACTGATTGGCGATGCAGCCCACAGCATGCATCCACTGGCCGGACAGGGCTTGAATCTGGGGCTGCAGGATGCGGCGATGTTAGCGCAAACCCTCAACAACAAGCACCTGCCAGAAGGATACGGCGATCACTCGGTGCTGCGGCGTTACGAGCGTGTGCGTAAGCAACCGATCGTTGCAATGCAGTCTGTCACCGATGGGCTGCAGCGCTTGTTTGGGTCGGAGTCAACGATCCTTGCTGCCGTCCGCAACAGTGGATTGACACTCACCGACCATGCCGGTTGGCTAAAAAGACTGCTTATTCGCGAAGCCCTAGGTTAAAATTTGTCTCTGGGTATGCTGTATGCAACTTAATGCCTGCAAAGTTCTCCAACGCTGTACCTATTCGATACTAGGAAAATGATGAAACTATTACGCCTTCTACCCGCACTGCTGTTGGCCTTCAGTTTGTTCGGCCACGCTCAAGCCGACATCGCCTCCGTGAAAAAAGCGGTTGCCGAGAAACTCCCGGAGGCGGGCAGCATTGATGTGACCAAGACGTCGTTCGGTTTGTACGAAGTGTTTGCCGGCGGACGTTTGTTCTATACCGACGAGAACGTAAGTTATTTTTTTCTGGGCAACATTCTCGAAACCAAGAACATGACGAACATCACGCAGCAGCGTTTGCAAAAGCTGACGGCGATCAAGTTCGATTCACTGCCACTGGACTACGCGATCAAAACCGTTAAAGGCAATGGCAAGCGCAAAGTCGCGGTGTTCTCCGATCCTGATTGTCCCTACTGCAAGCGGTTAGAAAAAGATTTGGTCAACGTCACCGATGTGACGATCTACACCTTTCTCTATCCGATTCCGTCGCTGCATCCGGACGCGCCGCGCAAAGCCAAGGCCATTTGGTGCGCGCCCAATAGGCAAAAAGCGTGGGACGATGCCATGCTGCGCAATGTTGTGCCGGCCGATAAGAACTGCGACACACCCATTGATGAAATCGCCGCCATAGGGCAGAAATACAAGATG
>JBDSJK010000457.1:0-4015 GCA_039917535.1 Burkholderiales bacterium | reverse complement strand
GAATGGATTCCCAATCTGGTGCAAAAAGCCAAGAGCCTGAAAGTCGCGGCGGGACACGAAAAAGGCGCGGACTTGGGCCCGTTGATTTCCAAAACTGCTAAACAGCGCGTCGCGGGCTTGATTGAAAAAGGCGTTGCGGAAGGTGCCAAACTGGAGCTGGACGGCCGCGACGTAAATGTTGCCGGATTTGAGCAGGGCAACTTCGTCGGACCGACGATCTTTTCCGGCGTTAAACCCAACATGTCGGTGTACGACACAGAAATTTTTGGTCCTGTGCTGGCGTTGGTTTCAGTCGATACCCTAGACGAAGCCATAGCACTCATCAACAATAATCCCTACGGAAACGGCACGGCGATTTTCACTTCCAGCGGCGGCGCGGCGCGCAAGTTTCAGAACGAAATCGACGTGGGCCAAGTCGGTGTGAATTTGCCGATACCCGTGCCGGTACCGTTCTTCAGCTTCACCGGGTCGCGCGGCTCCAAGCTGGGCGATCTTGGACCTTATGGCAAACAAGCGGTGCAGTTTTACACCCAGACCAAGACCATCATCGCGCGCTGGTTTGATGATGAGGCGAAGCCTGCCGGCGTGAACACGACCATTAGCTTGAAATAATCAAAATGAAAATCGGCTTTATCGGCCTCGGCAACATGGGTAACCCCATGGCGCGTAACCTGATCAAAGCTGGCCACCCGTTAACGGTCTATGACCTATCAGCCGCAGCGGTTGAAAAACTCGTTGCCAGCGGCGCGAAAGCGGTCAGCACGATCGCTGAAGTTGCATCGGTCAACGAACTTATCTTAACGATGTTGCCCTCCTCGCCCCAAGTTAGAGATGTTTATCTTGGGGCGGGCCAGTTGTTGGCGAACGTCAAGCCAGGGGTGATGCTAGTCGATTGCAGCACCATCGATCCCCTTACGGCGCGGGAAGTCGCGGTGGCTGCGCAGCAGCGCGGCAACATCATGCTTGACGCGCCTGTCTCAGGCGGCACCGTGGGTGCGGAAGCGGCGACGCTGACTTTTATGGTGGGTGGAGAAACAGCCGGATTCGAAACCGCAAAGCCCATACTCGCCAGCATGGGCAAGAATATCGTCCATTGCGGGGCAAGTGGCAACGGTCAAGCGGTTAAAATTTGCAATAACATGCTCCTTGCCAGCTCCATGATCGCCGTGTCCGAAGCAATGAATCTCGGTGCGGCACTTGGTATCGACCCGACACTATTAGCCAACATCATCAACACATCGAGCGGCCGCTGCTGGAGTTCCGATACCTACAATCCTTATCCTGGCGTGCTGGAAAGCGCGCCCGCGTCGCGCAATTACAGCGGTGGATTTTGTGTCGACTTCATGCTTAAAGACATGGGCCTTGCGCTGGATGCCGCCGCACACGCCAAGCAACCCGTCATGCTCGCCGGTCTCGCTAAACAACTTTATCAAACATGGAGTGCGCAAGGCGGCGGCAATAAAGATTTCTCCTCGATTATTCAGCTCTATCAACACAACAAAAGCATTACATAGCGCTTCGTCATGAGCAGCGAAATTCTCGTCGATGTGCGCAATTACATCGCGTTTGTTACCCTCAATCGTCCCCAAGCGCTCAACACTTTGACCTACGGGATGATCAAGGAACTTGCCCGCCTGTTGGCCGTTTGGCAGAAAGATGACCAGATTCACGCAGTCGTCATTCGTGGTGCGGGCGAAAAGGCCTTTTGCGCCGGGGGCGACGTGCGCGCTATCCACGCTAGCTTTAAGTCCGGCAGTTTTGATCTAGTCACTTTTTTTGCCGACGAATATCGCCTCGATCATACAATCCATCGCTATGCCAAACCTATCGTGGCGCTGATGGACGGCATCGTGATGGGCGGCGGCATGGGCATTGCGCAGGGAGTAGGGTTTCGCATCGCCACCGACCGCACGCGCATGGCCATGCCGGAAACGGCAATCGGCCTGTTTCCCGATGTGGGTGCGAGCTATTTTTTATCGCGGCTAAAAGGCGCGATGGGCATTTATCTCGGCACGACGGGCACAGACCTGAAAGCGCCGGATATCCTCGCCGTCGGGTTGGCCGATATTTATCTCGATACCCATTCTGTCATCGCGCTTGACCAACGTCTCACGGATATTAACTGGTCCGATGACCACGAGCGAGATGTTGAAATGGCGCTCAATACCCTCGCCAGTGAACCCATCGGAACTACGCCGCTCGAACCCTATATCGATGCCATTGATGACCATTTCAGCCACGAAACCTTGGCTGGAATCGTCACTAGTTTGCAACGGGAAACGCGACCGGCGCTTAAGGATTGGGCGACACAAACTCTTAGCGGGCTCACCAAACGTTCACCCACCGCCATGTGCGTTGCGCTACGTCAACTACAGCGCGGTCGTAAGATGTCACTGTCAAACTGTTTTCGCATGGAGCTCGATATGATTCACGAAGCGTTTTACCAGGGTGATTTCATCGAGGGCGTCCGTGCGCTTATTGTCGATAAAGACCAGCAACCGAAATGGAATCCCCCCGATCTTGCGTCAGTCAGCAACGCAAGCATCGAGCGGTTTTTCGATTCGCCTTGGGATGATCAGGAGCATCCCTTAGCCGATCTGAAGCCATAGCGTGCACAAGAGTATAACAGGCCTGAGAGCCGCTTGGATATTGGCTCCCAGGCCAGTCAGACCTCGTAGAACTCGTAGGGCGCAATGAATTGCGCCGCATGTAAAGTCCAACGTGGGATGATAGCTTTACTATATAACCAAATGTCGCGAAGATTTCATTGCGATCATTTTGTAGCGGCTTGCATACGGCGCATTGCAATGCGCCCTACAATGTCTGCGATTATTTGCGTGTGCTACCGCTTCTCGGGCGGAATTGTCCTGATTACGGCAGAAAACTGTGCGTGAGCTTTTGGATCAACGGGCTTGTGCTTGACTTTGGTACTCGCCGGGTCCTTGCTAAGATAGTTATCGCCTTTCCAGTTCCTCGAGGGTCGGATTGGCCTGGGGACGAAGCCACCACCGCAGTTCGGACAAACGTTGTGCACAATACTGTCGGCACACGCCACACAAAATGTACATTCGTAAGAGCATATTCGCGCCTCAAGGGAATCAGGCAGTAGAGCTTTGTTGCAGTGCTCGCAGGTAGGCCTCAGTTCCAGCATGCTGTTTTTCCTTGCGGTGGCTAACAGTTGGTAAGCCTATTTTAGGCAGTGTGCAATGCCTTGCAGTTGTAAACTACACTTTCTCACCCATCAAAACTGCGCCTCTTGCAGCGCCAACACGCTCTCAGCACCATGCACCACCTCGTGGCTGAAGCCCCACGCCTTCGGCAAGATATGATCGGCGTAGAAGCGCGCTGTCATGAGCTTAGCGCGATAAAATTCCACATCCCCTTCGCCTGCCGCGAGTTTCTTCTGCGCGATTTGTGCGGCCCGCGCCATTTGCCAGCCACCGCAAACGTAGCCTGCGCACATCAGATAAGGCACTGCCCCCGCTGCCGGGAGACGTGGATCGGTCATTGCATTCGCGCCCATCCACAAGCTCGCTTCGGCCAATGACTTGATACCGCCACCCAGCGCGACGCCGATCGCTTTGCAATTGACATCGTCTATTGCGTTCATTTCGTTCCCTATCAAGGACATCATCTCGATCAACGCGCGCATGGTCACGCCGCCGTCACGCCCTAATTTGCGGCCGATTAGGTCGTTGGCTTGGATGGCGGTGGTGCCTTCATAAATCGTGGCGATGCGCGCATCGCGCAGGTGCTGCGCAGCGCCGGTTTCTTCGATGAAACCCATGCCGCCATGAATTTGTATCCCCGTCGATGCAATCTCGATGCCTAGCTCTGTGCTCCACCCTTTGACGATGGGGATCAGCAACTCGCCCAGCATGAGACTTTTTTTGCGCACGTCGGCATCGGGGTGACGTTTGGCGATGTCGAACATCGGTGCGGTGAAATAAAACAGTGCGCGCATCGCTTCGATTTGCGACTTCATGGACATCAACATGCGGCGCACATCGGGATG
>JBDSJK010000456.1:0-4738 GCA_039917535.1 Burkholderiales bacterium | reverse complement strand
CTCTCGCTAAGGAGCTACCATGCGTAAAGTTATTTCAAGCGTCGCTTTGCTGGCCGCGCTCAACGTCGGATTCGCCTCTGCTGCCGATACATCGGCTATCGCTGTGGCCAAGGGTAATAACAAACCTGGCGACGGCAATACCGTTACCTTTCAGGGTAATCCTCTGCCTTTGATGGGCACTGGCATCGAAATCGGCAAACCCCTGCCATCAGCTATGTTGACCAACAGCAGCCTGGGGCCGGTAAACTTGGCGGACACCTCGGGCAAAGTTAAGATCATCAACGTCGTTCCGTCGGTCGACACCAAAACCTGCGAAGAGCAAACGCACCAGTTGTCGGAAAAAAATGGTGGCCTGGATAAGCAGGTTGAACTCATCACGGTTAGCATGGATTTACCTTTCGCCCAGCAACGTTTTGCCAAAGAAGCCAAGATCAGCAATGTGACGTTCCTCTCGGATTACAAAACCGGCGAATTCGGTAAGAACAATGGCTTGTTGATCCAACCGCTGCACTTGCTGGCCCGTAGCGTGATTGTGACGGATAAGAACAATATTGTGCGCTATATCCAAGTCGTGCCGGAAATCACTGAATTGCCCGACATGCCCGCTGCGATGGCAGCAGCTAAAGCACTGTTGTAATTTAGGTTAGTCGCTAATCGAGAAGAGCCCCGCACGAGCGGGGTTCTTCTTTTTTAGTCCCCAGGTGAGTATTATTCTTCAACTTGGCTTTTTATTTTTGCATCCGATCTTTCCGTTCTAAGATCTGCGAAGACACGAATAACTAGATATGAATCCTCTAGACAGCACCGTATTGCCGCCTGGTATACGCTCCCGTTTCATCAGCAACAATAATGGCCTCAATATGCACGTGCTTGAGGCCGGTTTCGAAGTCAAAAATCGTCCTTGCGTGTTGCTCCTTCATGGCTTCCCGGAACTTGCCTATAGCTGGCGAAAAGTCATGTTGCCCCTGGCGGCCGAGGGGTTTCATGTAATAGCGCCCGATCAGCGGGGTTACGGACGCACTACCGGTTGGGATGGCGACTACGATGGCGATCTCGGCTCTTTTCGCATGCTAAATCTGGTGCGCGACGCGATGGGACTGGTATATGCGTTGGGCTATCGTTACGTAGCTGCGGTGATTGGTCACGACTTCGGCTCACCGGTTGCCGCATGGTGTTCGCTCGTGCGGCCCGATGTGTTTCGTTCGGTAGCGATGATGAGCGCGCCGTTTGCTGGCCCCCCCGCGTTGCCTTTCAACACGGTTAATGATCTTAACCAACAGAGCGGCTCACCCGCTAATAATATTTACGCTGAACTCGCCGCGCTTGATCGGCCGCGTAAACACTACCAGTGGTATTACTCGACCCGCGAGGCGGATGCCGACATGCACCACTGTACTCAGGGCCTGCATTATTTTTTACGCGCTTATTATCATCACAAGAGCGCGGACTGGAAGCAGAATAATCCCTACCCATTTACTTCCTGGAGCGCAGGCGAACTCGCTAAACTACCCACCTATTATGTGATGGACTTAGATAAAGGCATGGCCGAAACCGTGGCGCCTGAGATGCCCACTCCGAATGAAATTGCTGCATGCCAGTGGCTTCCCGATGAGCAACTTTCCATCTACAGCACGGAATACGACAGAACCGGATTCCAGGGCGGTTTACAGTGGTATCGCTGCATGACGGGCGCAAAATTTATCGCCGAGCTGCAAACTTTTTCTGGCCGGACGATTGATGTACCGTCATGCTTTATCGCGGGCAAAAGCGATTGGGGAATTTATCAAAAGCCCGGCGACATCGAGAAAATGCAGAGCATCGCTTGTACGAGAATGCTCAGCTGCGATTTAATTAATGGGGCGGGACATTGGGTGCAGCAAGAGCAGCCGAAGGAAGTCAGCAAATTGCTGGTCAATTTTCTTCGCCACGTGCAAAACGTGGTATAGCCTGACTATTCGTTGTACTAAAACGCCTCCCGGATTCGCTTAAAGCTCGCAAAGCGCGGCGTTCCTTTATGGGTGAAACCACGGTAGTTGTAGGTGATTACGCTACCAACAGGCGGTGGATTTTTACGCACGGCATCCGTGAAGCCAGTACCGATGCGAAAGCGTTTCCCATCAGGCGTTTCCACTTCCAGCGAACCCAGCATGCCTTCGTATTTGCCTTTTCCACCTACATGCCCAACTACTGTCGCCTCGGCATCAAGCAAAGGTTTGAGTTTAAGCAGCTCATCGCTACGACCTGTTGTATAGGGTGCCGCCGCGCGGTGCAGCATCAATCCCTCGCCGCCGTACTTTACTACTTCATCGAGTTTGCGCTGTAACGCTGCCCGATCGACAACGCGGAATTGTTCCACTGCGCGCAATTGCGGGTTGTGGGCTTCGTGGACAATAGACTGAATTTTTGCGGCGCGTTCGGCGAAAGTTCCCGGTGCATCGGGCAACTCGAAGATCAGATACAGCACCCGTCGCCATTCTTCGTCTCGCGGTTCACTTGTGCGCAAGATGCCCGATAGCGCATCAAATTGACCGCGTCCCAGCCACAATTCGCCATCCAGGGTGCGAGCGGGAAGCTTTTTTGTAAACCACCCTGGCGCGGGTATGGCACCACCGCTGCGAAAGTGCAGCGTTTTGCCATCCCACAACGCGCGCACCCCATCATATTTTTCGCTGACCAAATAGCGCGACACATCGACATCGTCGCTGAGGATATTCGCGAGCAGTAAGGGGGGTGGGTGCTGCGCTTTGGCTTGCACGGGGAGTAACGCGAATGCAAGCGAGATTAACCAACGCCGGTAAGTTAATGACTTCAACAGTGCGCGGTGAAACGGATCGCTGACCATCACGGGCTAGTTATGTACTGGGTTAATCTCAACGGTCACATGGGCGAGTTCGTCGTGGTTGGCCAGTGCTTGTTTCACCCGGTCAGGCGACAGATTGTTGGTCCCGGCGATACTCAAAATGCAAGCGTATTTTCCCCTACCGACACGCCACAGATGCAAATCGCAAAGCGTTGCGTTTGGCCAGTGCGCCGCGAAATCCTGGCGTATGCGTTCTGCGACGGGCGCATCGTTCTCTGCGTCAAGCAGCACTTTCCCAGAATCGCGCAATAGGCCAACGGCCCATACGGCAATCAGCACGGCACCGACGACACCCATGGCCGGATCAAGCCAAACCGCGCCATATATCTTGCCGCCGAACAGCGCGAAGATAGCAAGAAGTGATGTCGCCGCATCGGCCAGTACGTGCATGTACGCTGAACGCAGATTGATGTCCTGGTGATGGTGATGATTATGGTCTTGAGAGTGATGGCCACTCAACAGCCACACACTAAGAAGATTCACGGCCAGACCAACAATGGCTACGATGATCGCTTGATCGTACTGTATGGATTGAGGTCGAATCAATCTCGCGACCGACTCAAACAGCATGATGGCAACCACGACGCATAGTAACAAGGCGCTGGTATAACTGCCCAGCACTTCGATCTTCCAGGTGCCAAACGAGAAACGCTGGTCGTGACTCAAGCGGCGAGCAAACACGTAGGCCAACAGTGACAGACCCAGCGCTACTGCGTGGGAACTCATATGCCAGCCGTCGGCGAGCAGCGCCATGGAGTTGTACCACCACCCGGCGCCGATCTCGATAACCGTCATCACGACCGTGAGTATGACGACTTGTAGCGTGTTTTTTTCCGCGAGCGGATTGCCGTGATCGAAGCGATGTGTGTGCGACCAGTCGCGGGTAGTCGAGGGTTCCATGTGGTGAATAGTTGCCTGGGGTGTTTACGAATATTGATTCAGTATAGCGGAAACAGCCATCGAATTTTTTGATTGGCCACGCCAAGAGTCGCGTGCATAGTGAATCTCGCGGCATGTCGTGCCAGCAAGCGCGCTGGATAAGGGTCTCCAGCTAGTGCGGCCTAACTTCACCCGAAGGAGGCGACGTAAACCGATCTCGCAAAAACGGACGGCGAGGTCAGACCTCGCCGAATTGTCCAATTGCTAGAGCTAAGTGATTAGAACAATGCCTGCAAGCCGCATTACTTCAATATATCTTTAACAGCATCGAGCGCCGCTAGCGCGCACTCTTCGTCTTGATCGGCCGTTGCGCCGCTGACGCCGATACCGCCGAGATGCGCGCCACCCGCCGTGACGATTGGTAAGCCTCCCGCGAACATCGCAGTGTTCGGAATCATCTCTAGCCCTGGTATGACTTTCGCGATCTCACCGAACTTGCGGCTAGAAAATGGCACGCCGGCCGAGGTGTGCGCTTTCATTTGTGACGCATCAACGCTGATCAAAAATGAATCGTCCATGCGGCTATATTGTTTTAGCACGCCGCCGGTATCCACGATTGCGACGACTATTCGCCAACCTTTGGCGCGTGCCATTTGTTCACACGCATCCGCCATTTTCTTCGCGGTGGCTTGGGTCAATATCGGACGTACTTCCTGCGCGAAGCCCACTTGGCTGCAAGCCACTATTACACCTGCGCATATTACTTTCATCAAACTGGGTACCATGCTTCCTCCTGTTGAGTTGATTGTGGTGTGTTGAGCCTCCTGCGTAAGATTCTATCGCAAGTCGACACTATCATACCGATCTACAATTAGTTTTGATACAACAGCGTGGCCCTGTCATACCCCTGCTAATCTCAGCGCGGCTCTGCGCTTAGCGCCAACCCGTCACTTGCCCACGCTACACTATTTCGGGTTCTGTCGCGTTAATTGAAAAAAT
>JBDSJK010000455.1:0-5578 GCA_039917535.1 Burkholderiales bacterium | reverse complement strand
ATTAGACGTGTCGGCGTGGCGACTCAGTATAAAGCCCACAGTTTGCTGCAACATTTGCAACGAGGCTGGAGCTTTCTTGCGGGTCAATTTAAAGAAGCCATCGAGCTGTTGCCCGCGCAACAACGTCTGGAAGAAAGCTGGTACAAGGGCACGGCGGACGCGGTGTTTCAGAACCTCGATATTATTCGCGACTATGAGCCGGAATATTTGCTCATACTCGCGGGCGATCACATTTATAAAATGGATTACGGTAAAATGCTCGCTCAGCACGTCGAGACAAACGCTGACATGACGGTGGCATGTTTGGATGTGCCGCTCGAAGACGCCAAAGGCTTTGGCGTGATGGGCGTGAACGACGACTGGCGCGTGGTGGATTTCGTCGAAAAACCCAGCAATCCGCCCGCGATGCCCGGCCAACCGGAGCGCGCGTTAGCGAGCATGGGCATCTACGTGTTCAACGCGAAATTTTTGTATGAACAATTGTCTCGCGATGCCGACGAGCCCAAATCCAGCCACGATTTTGGCAAGGACATTATTCCCTACCTGGTGCCGCGTTCCCGCGTGTTCGCCCATCGCTTCGCCGATAGCTGCGTCGGGCGGGCCGAGCACGCGCCCTATTGGCGCGACGTGGGTACGATTGATTCCTATTGGGAAGCCAATATGGAGTTGTGCCGCGTCACGCCGGATTTGAACATGTACGATAAAGAATGGCCCATTTGGACCTACCAGGAGCAACTTCCCCCGGCAAAGTTTGTGTTTGACGATCAAGATCGTCGCGGCATGGCCATTGATTCATTGGTGTCCGGCGGTTGCATCATCAGCGGCGCGACGGTGCGGCGTTCGTTGTTGTTTTCCGACGTGCGAGTGGATAGTTATACCTTGATCGAAGATTCCGTGATTCTTCCCGATGTGGAAATCGGCCGCCATGTGCGGTTACGGAAAGTGGTGGTCGACAAACGCTGTCTTATTCCGGAAGGGCTCACCGTGGGTTACGATGTGGAAAATGACAAAAAACGTTTTCAAGTTTCCGACAAAGGCGTCACCCTGGTTACCGCAGAGATGCTGGGACAACGGGTTCATCATATTCGCTAGCAGGCCGGAGATCCAATACCGGTGCGGCTCTCAGAGCACATGCCGCCACGTGCCGCACTGGTATTGCCCCTTGGCAGGGTCGCCTATTATTACTAGATATTATTCATGACCGCAGTAAATCAACTCAACGTCGTTTTTTGCTGGCATATGCACCAGCCAGACTACCGTGATCATGTCAGCGGCGAATTCGCGTTGCCCTGGACCTATCTCCACGCCATCAAGGATTACACCGACATGGCGTGGTACCTGGAGCAAAACCAAAAGGCGCGGGCGGTGTTCAATTTCGTGCCGATATTACTCGACCAGTTGCAGGACTATTCCGATCAATTCGCCACGGGAACGCTGCGCGATCCGTTGTTGCGGCTGCTGGCTCAGCCTGATCTTAATAACATCGGCGTCGCTGACCGAGCGCTACTCCTCGGCAGTTGTTTTCGCGCCAATCAGGCGACGATGATCGATCCCTATCCCGCCTATCGGCAGCTGCAAGCGTGGTCCGAGGTGATCCCCACAAAGGGGGACGGCGCCGGCTATCTTTCGGGGCAATATTTTGCCGATCTGTTGATGTGGTATCACCTCACCTGGTTTGGTGAAACCGTGCGCCGCGACAACCCGCAGATAGCCCTATGGCTTGCGCAGGCTAAGGGTTATACGGCGACGGATCGTGGGAATTTATTTCATTTGATTGGCAAATTGCTAACGGATTTAATGCCGCGTTATCGCGCCTTACTTGCGTCAGGACAAATTGAGCTTTCAACGACGCCCCATCATCATCCCATCACGCCATTGTTATTGGATTTTGCCAGCGCCAAAGAGAGTTGGCCTGACGTGACCTTGCCTTTGTCCGCACACTATCCCGGCGGTGCTGAGCGCGCCAGACACCATCTGCGCTCGGCGGGTGAGAGTCATCGTAAACGTTTCGGCGCGATGCCCCACGGAATCTGGCCGGCGGAAGGCGGCCTGTCACTGGCGACGGCGAAATTATTCGCAGAAGAGGGCTATGCTTGGACGGCAACCGGCGAAGCGGTGCTGCGCAATAGCCTTAAAGCCACCGGCCAATTGCCGGAAGAGCGCGCCGGTTATTTGTATCGGCCCTACCGTGTACATTCCGAACGGAATTCAATCACGGTATTTTTCCGTGATGATCGGCTCTCGGACAAAATTGGTTTCGAGTATGCCAAGTGGCTAGGTAAAGATGCCGCGCTGGACTTAGTGCGCGAATTGGAAAGTATCGCTGAAAGCGCGCCTGCGGGTGAGACGCCCACCGTGAGCATTATCATGGACGGTGAAAATGCTTGGGAATATTATCCGTATAATGGATTTTACTTTTTGTCGGAACTTTATTCGCTTTTGACACATCATACGGCCATCAGCTTGACCACATTTGGCGTATTGTTACAGCAGGAAAATTTTCACGCTCGAACCACGGATTTACCAGCTATCACGGCAGGTAGTTGGGTGTACGGCACATTTTCAACCTGGATCGGCAGTGCGCCAAAAAATAAAGCGTGGGATTTGTTATGCGCAGCGAAACGTAGCTACGACGATCAAGTAAATATGCTCAGCGAGTCCGCCCGCAAAACCGCCGAGCAGCAACTGGCGAGTTGCGAGGCTTCCGACTGGTTTTGGTGGCCCGGCGATTACAATCCCAGCGCCAGCGTGCAAAGTTTTGATGTGCTGTTTCGCCAGAATCTTGCCAATCTCTATCGTCTATTAGAATTGCCGATACCCAATGCGCTCAACCATCCGCTCAGCGCTGGAACTGAACACGGTGAACTATCGGGCGCAATGCGGCGTGTTTCCTAGCTTACGATAAGAACTAAACAATGAACCCGGTCGTTAACCTTCTCTTCGGTGTGCACGCCCATCAGCCAGTAGGGAATTTTCCTGAAGTCATCCATGATGCTCACAAGCGCTGCTATCGACCCTTCATCCGCACGCTGCATGAATATCCCAATTTTCATTTTGCTTTTCATATCAGCGGGTGGTTGTTGGAATTTCTGTTCCAGCATTATGCCGACGACATCGCGCTGCTGCGCGCCATGGTCGTGCGCGGCCAGGTGGAAATATTTGGCGGTGGCGACACAGAACCGGTTCTGGCGGTGATTCCCTATCGCGATCGCGTCGGGCAGTTGGTGACTTTGGCGAATCGTGTCGAGCGCCAACTCGGCCAGCGGCCCACGGGTGCGTGGCTTACCGAGCGGGTTTGGGAAGCAACGGTCATTCCCGCCTTGTCCGATGCGGGCATACGTTACGTGACCGTGGATGACTACCATTTCTTATGCACCGGACGATCGGCGGAAGAACTCAACGGCTATTTCACGACGGAGGAAGACGGCCGGCAACTGGGATTATTCCCTATTTCCGAGCAGCTTCGCTACCGTATTCCATTCGCCCCGGCTGACGACGCAGTGCGTTATATCGAGTCGCTTGCTGACAATACCGGCACGCGCGCGGCAATTTATTTTGATGACATCGAGAAGCTAGGTATTTGGCCCGAGACTTACGAATGGGTCTATGAGCGCGGCTGGCTTAAGCAATTTATTGAGGGCGTTATAAATTCACCCACGATCAAAACCGCCCACTATTCGAGCTACTATGAGAGCACACCGACGCGCGGCATTGCTTATTTGCCGACCACATCCTACATCGAGATGAATGAGTGGTCGTTGCCCGCGGCGGCAGCAAATCGCTATGCCGATCTGGTCAGCGAACAACGCAACATTGGCCAGTACGAAGCCCATAAAGCGTTTGTCCGCGGCGGTATCTGGAAGAATTTCCTGAGCCGCTACCCAGAATCCAATTGGATGCACAAACGCATGTTGCGTTTATCGGAACGGCTCGCGCAATTGCCCAGCGAGCTAGCAACGTCACGGATGCGCACGCTCCTCTATCAGGCACAAGCAAACGATGCCTATTGGCACGGCCTGTTTGGTGGCTTGTATTTGCCCCATTTGCGTCGCGCGTTGTATAACGCCATGATCGAGCTGGAAGCCCATTTGGATCGCTCTCTATCAAGGCCCGAGCGCTATCAAGAAGATCTGGATGCCGACGGTGTTGTGGAACTATTCATGCACAATGATGGTGTCCAGGCCGTGTTGAGCTTGGACGGCAGCGCCAGCATACGCGAGCTGGATAGTTATCTACTTAACCACAACTTTGGCGATACATTGCGCCGCCAGCCGGAACACTACCGGCGCAAGCTGCAAGACGGTAAAAGCGACGGCGGCGCGGAAAGCGGTATTGCTTCCGCCCATGATCGGGTGAGCTTCAAGTCCCACATTACGCCAGCGGATTTGGTCACGGATAATGGCGGCAAGGCATTATTTCAAGATCAGATTTTCCCTAGTCACATTGGTTACGAAACCATAGAGCCGCAATATCATCTGGCTTCGCAGGGTGCTCGCAGCATTATATTTTCCGCCGGGTCGCCTAATGGGACTTTGTTCAAAGAAATTCAACTCGCGCGCACCGGCCTCTCGGTAAGCTATTCCTTTGACAAAACCATGCGTGGCTACTTGCAATTCGAGCTGAATTTGGCCCTGCCTAGCTGTGACGGGCCGGCGGGGCGCTATTGGTACCGGGGCGAGTGCCCGGGCGGTTTTGGCCAGCCGCACAACTTTGCAGATTTAACAGAGCTATCGCTCGAGGACGATGTCTTGGGCGGCACGTTGGTGTTGAATGCAAGCCAGCCCATCGCGTTGGCGGCGCGGCCGTTCTTTACAGTATCTCAGTCGGAAGCCGGGTTTGAGAAAATTATGCAGGCCGTAACGCTCACCGGGCATTATCGCTTTCCACTCAGTGCGGACTCGCTGCGCATTACGCTAGAAATTTTCAAGGCTTGATAGCGCTGCGTTTTTCGTGCTGGGCAATTGCCCAGACAACGTGCTCCCGAACTAATGGCGATGGATCATTCCGCCGCGCCGTCAACGCGGCCATTATGGCCGATGTCGACGGCGCGTTGCCCAGCCCGACCGCTAAATTGCGCAGCCACTGTTTGTAGCCAATACGGTAAATCGCGCTACCGGACAAGCGCGTTTCAAATTCATTTTCGGTCCAAGAAAATAGCGTCACCAGATCGCTGTCGTCAAGGCCGTTGCGCACCTTAAAATCTGGGTCGGATGTGAGCTTGGCGAACTTATTCCAGGGGCACACCAGTTGGCAGTCATCACAGCCGTAGACGCGATTGCCCATGGGCGCGCGAAATTCTTCCGGTATGCTGCCCTTGTGTTCGATCGTCAAATAGGAAATACAGCGACGGGCGTCGAGTACATAGGGCGCCAAGATGGCTTGCGTCGGACAAATAGTCATGCACGCTTGGCAGGTTCCGCAATGGTTGCTGGTAGGCGTGTCAATAGGCAATGGTAGATCCGTATAAATTTCGCCGAGCAAGAATAACGAGCCACCGCGCCGATCAAGCAACAATGTATGTTTACCGCGCCAACCCAGGCCTGCTTTTGCCGCCAGCTCCACTTCCATCACCGGCGCG
>JBDSJK010000454.1:0-4334 GCA_039917535.1 Burkholderiales bacterium | reverse complement strand
AGGGATCACCCAATGATGTAGTGGTCAAGTAATTTCGGACCCCTCGCTAGGTTGGTGGTCTGCCATTTCAATTCATAAGCATGGGGCGGTAGGTAACACAATTTCGAGTGCAAGCGTGCGCGGATGTCGAAGCCGACGACGTTTACTTCCACGGCGGCGGAGACCTGCACGGCGGCTAACGCTGCAACGCCGAATAAAATTGAAGCTAATCTCGCCATAAACACTCCGATGTTCCTATGCAACCCGTCAGCCGCTTTCGCCACGCTGGCCTAGCCGATGATCTCAACCAGCATAGCATTCCCGGGTGACAGATCAAGATCGACGGGCGGTGAGGTAAGGTATTTGTGATGGCACCGCGCGGAGAGCGGCGAAGAAGCTAGCTGGGCAACAGCGAGCGGCCACTGGCGAGCAAACGGGTCACATCCGATGCGTTCAAGGGCTTGCTGATGAGATAGCCTTGGGATTCGTCGCAGAATTGCGATTTCAGAAATTCTAGTTGTTCATTGGTTTCCACGCCTTCCGCGATGAGGTTCAGGCGTAACCCTTTGGCGATTAGGATCATGGCTTTGACGATGGAGTTTTCAGTATGGGCCTTGATGTCGGACACGAAGGAACGATCAATCTTGATAGCGTTGATCGGCAGATTACGCAGATAACTTAGCGACGAATAGCCCATGCCAAAATCGTCAATGGCGAGTTTGACGCCGAGCTCGCTTAGCTCAATGAGCTTGACGCGGGTGCTTTCAATACTCTGCATCATAGTGGTTTCGGTGATCTCGATCTCCAGCAACCCGGGATCAACCTGCAACTCCTTCAGTAATTCCCTAAATTTGGGTACGAAGTCATGCTGTTGAATTTGCTCGGCGGCCAGATTAATTCCCAGCCTGACCGGCGTCAGCCCGTATTCCAACCATTCCTTCAGTTGTATGCAGGCGGAACGGATCACCCAATCTGAAATGTAGGAAAGTGTTCCGGCCCCCTCGGCAAGCGGAATAAATTCTTCCGGCAATAGCATTCCGCGCGTAGGATGGTTCCAACGCACCAGAACTTCAAGTCCGCTAATGGCGCCCGTATGGGTAGAAACTTGGGGTTGATAATAGAGTTCGAGTTGCTTGGAATCGATTGCTTTATGGAGCTCGTGACCAAGATTAATGCGATTTGAATAGGCAACATTGCCTATCTCGGAGAAAAACGCGTAATTGTTGCGGCCCTGGGCTTTTACGTCGTACATGGCAACGTCTGAATTTTGCATAAGCGCTTCTAGCGTGTCGCCATCGTCGGGATAAACCGCAATGCCGATACTCGCGCTGGTGCTGTAGTTTTGTTGATCAATGCGAAACGGCTGATTGAGCGCGGCCAATACTTTTCGCGCCGCGTTCTCCGCCGCGTGGCGGTCGGCGATCTGCGGCAACAGCAACGTGAATTCATCGCCCCCTAAACGCGCAACGGTGTCGCTTTCGCGCAGACACTTCGTCAACCGCGCGGCGACGGACTGTAGCAAATAGTCGCCGGCGGCATGGCCCAGCGTGTCATTGATGGATTTGAAGCGGTCTAAATCGATAAACATTACTGCGAGCATATGCCCGGCACGCTTGGCCTGTATGATGGAAAGGTTGAGCCGGTCGCGGAACAGCAGCCGGTTCGGCAGCCCCGTTAATCCATCATGGTAGGCCTGATGGTGGATCGTTTCCTGGGCCCGTTTCTTTTCCGTGACGTCCCGCGCTACGCCGTAGGTTCCACAAAATAGGGCCAAGGCCGCGTCATTTTGCTGTTCGTAAATGCCGAACGCAGAAACCTCCACATTCATCCAGGACGTTTTTCCGATACCGCCGGGATTGACTCGAAGACGTAGCTCGACTTCTCGCGCCGCACGGTTGCCTTTGCGACGCTCGTTGAACAAATGCTTCGCGCGCTTTAGGTCCTCTTCATGAATGAGATGACTATAGTGACGGCCCATTAGCTCGCTGCGGGCGATCCCGAGTAACTCCTCGGCGCGATCGTTAAGAAATGTGAACCGCCCGGCGCTATCCAGGGCGTAAAGAATATCAGGTGATTGATGAACCAGATAACGGTGCCATTTTTCAGACTGAGCAAGATGTTCGGTGGATTCCGCTTGCGATTGAGTTTTTTGTTTTTTTTCCAAGGCCGAATCGATAGTGCGCAGTAGTTCCTCGGCACGATAGGGTTTGCGGACGAAATCATGAGCACCTTTTCGCAACGCCTGAATCGCCGCGTCTATGGTCGTGTCCCCGCTTATCACTATCATGGGCACCCCATAAGCATGCCGCTCGATATGTTCCATCAAGCCGAAACCATCCATTTCGGGCATATTCAAATCCAACAGGACAAGGTCGAACTGCGCGGCCTGCAACAGACTTACGGCCTGCTGACCACTGCTGGCCGAGGTGACGTCGTGGCCATGTAGCTTGAGCAGTTCCAGCAACACCTCGAGCATGCGCGGCTCGTCATCGACAACTAGTAAGCGATTTTTCCGCAATGTAAAGCCGACGTTCGGCGTGGCTCCCCGAGCCAGACTAAGTGAGGCCATGGCGGTCGCGGTTACTGGCACGTCTTAGGCAGCCAGATATGGAAGGTCGTGCCCCTGTCCCGATCGCTTGAGTATTCGATCTGGCCACGGATTTCTTGCACCAAGGTATGAACAATTGACAGGCCCAAGCCGGCGTGATCGCCATGTTTGGTGCTCATGCCTGGCTGAAATAAGCGCGCTTTAACAGTCTCGGGTATGCCTGGCCCATCGTCATGGACAGTGATTTCGATGCTGGGCTTACCCTGGTAGGCAATCTCTCGGGTCGAGATGGAAATTGTGCCACCTTGAGGCATCGCCTCTGACGCATTCTTGATTAAATTCATCAAAATTTGCTTGAGCCGATCACGGTCGGCCGCCACGGGTGAGAGACCGTGAAAAAACTCCGTGCGCAAGCGTATGCGTTGGGTGAGTAACGCATCGTCCGTCAGCCGCGTGAGGTCAAAGATGAGGCTGTTAATATCCACTAACTCGGGCTTGAACTGGGCGCTTTGGCTACATGGTTCCACTAGATTTTTGAGTATCGTGCTGACGCGATCAATTTCGTCGTCAATGACACCGAGGTCGCGCTGCGCGGGATCTTGCTCGGGCAATTTAAGCCGTAATATCTTGGTGTAATTTTTTATGATCGTGAGCGGGTTGTTCACCTCATGAACGATGCGCTTCAGATCACCCAACGAAACCTTGAGCCCCTCTGCCTCCGGCATCGCCTGCACAGTGGAACGTTTGCGGGCGGACTCGAGCGCAAAACCCGCTTGGGTAACAAGATTGGCCAACAACTTTATTTGCGGCTCTAACCGCGCCAATTGGTCTTCGGCCATGCCTAAGGCGATCACGCCAAGCAAATCGCTTTTCCCGTTGAGTGGCAGACACAAGATGCCTTCTTGCCCTGCCAAGCGGGTAATTTGGTCATCCACCACCAGCTGTTGTGGAGAACGCTCGGTATCAAAAGTGTGCAATAACTCGTTGCGCAACATCGCATCCACGATGATACTGGTGCCGGCGACAAAAGGCACGGCAAGTTGATGGATCAGCTCGCTTTGCCCAGGCAAGGCTACACCGTTCAGGGTATTGCTTTTTGCGTCGTAACGGAGAAAAACCGGATGGGCGAAATCGAACAGCACGTGCAGCGTCTTGCGTATTGCCGCATAAATGTCCAGTTCGTCTTTCAATCCAGAGAAATTGGGCCGCATTCGCGACAACAGCCCGATCTCACGAACTTCCCGAGCCAGGCGCACGCGCTTTACTTTCTCAAAGGCCTTGTTGTCCAGCGCGGTGAGTTCGCGCACCAAAGATAGCGAACGTACGGCCGCAGCCGACTGGCGTTGGGCTTCTTGGGTCAATGTCTCGAACTCAGAGGGCTGAAACCCAAACAACTTTTCCGCGGAGGGAAACGGCAAAGCTGTCGTATACTCCGCACCTTCTGCAACCAGGTTAGCAAGATGGGCAATCTTGATTAGCACGGGCGCGCCGATGATGCGATCAGTGTATTCATCACGGTAGCGAATCGCGTCGCACAGAAAGGAAGCGATCGGCCAACGCGAAATAAGGGCCACGCCGGCACGACGTCCCAAATCCTGCAAGGAAATGACTTCACTGGCGGGGGCGCCAGTGGCCGGTTCTGGCGCTAGCATGGACTCCTCGCCAGTCGGGAAGTTTGCCGCAAGTGCAAACTTACCCAAGTCGTAAAACAATCCCGCCAAATAGGCTTCATCGCGGGGAGAAAAACCTATTTTTTCGGCGATCTGTTGAGCCATGTAGGCGCGAAAAATCCATCGTCCGGACTCCT
>JBDSJK010000453.1:0-3425 GCA_039917535.1 Burkholderiales bacterium | reverse complement strand
CTCTCCACGAGCGACCGGGCGCTGTGGCAAACCGATTCCAGCGCTTCTCAAACTCTGGGGCATAGCGCTGCACGCAGCGCATGATGGTAGTGTGCGCGATGGGCAGACCACGTTCAGCCATCATCTCTACCAAATCGCGAAAGCTCAACTTATAGCGCAAGTACCAGCGTACGCACAGGATGATCACTTCACGATCGAAGTGCCGACCGTCGAACAACTCGTCCATGCTCAATAGCTTGCTCATACCAGACCTTCAGTGCAAAGGCCCACAGGGTAAACTGCTCTCGCTATTTGCATCAGAGCCATAATTTTCAGTTCTTCACTCAACCACTCAATGATCGTGTTGTGGCTCGCTTTACGCTTGAAACCAATTTACGACGAGCGCTACAGCGCAAAGAATTTGTGCTGCACTATCAGCCGAAGATCAATCTGTCGTCCGCAAGTATTATTGGAACCGAAGCCCTGGTTCGCCGTCCTGGCGTAGCCAGGACGGCGAACTTATACCCCCTGCGCAATTTATTCCGATCGCTGAGGAGAGTGGCCTCATTCTTCAGATCGGCGAATGGGTAATTACAGAAGCTTGCCGGCAAAATCGCGAGTGGCAGCAGCAGGGTTTCCCGGCAATGCCGGTTGCGGTCAATGTCTCTCCATTGCAGTTTAGAAAAAAAGGATTTTTGAATTTAGTCAAACGCTCCCTTGCAGAAAGAGGACTAAATCCGCATCACTTAGAATTGGAGCTAACCGAATCCGTTGTGATGGAGAATATTCAGTTCACGACCGATATCTTGACCGCGTTGACCAGTCTTGGTGTACGTCTGTCTATTGACGACTTTGGCACGGGCTATTCCAGCTTGAGCTATCTGCGCCGCTTCCCTATTGATACTTTGAAGATCAATCGATCCTTTATCGACGATATTGTCACCAACCCCGACGATGCTGCAATAACGAGCGCAATCATCAGTATGGCTAAAAGCCTCCAGCGAAGAGTCATTGCCGAAGGGGTGGAAACTGCAGCACAGCCCGCGTTCTAGCGCGCCCGCGCCTGTGACGAGATGCAGTTTATTATTTTAGTCGGCCGGTCTACGCGGACGAGTTTGTGCGGAAATTTTTTCGCGGCAATTCGATTAAGACTATGCCCTTGGAATGGCTTGGACATTTTGGCACTACGACGACGTCACAGTCATAGCGTTGCCTCAATGTACATCGTTCTCAATCCGCTGGCCGTTTTCCGTTAGAATACTAGATTCACAGTTACGCCAACTTAGTGGAACTGCGGCAATAACTTTAGGCATATTGGGGGACAACAATGCGCGTTAATCCAGTCAAGACAAAGCTCGCTAATGGTGAGCACGCTTTTGGCGCGATGTTTTTTGAATTTTTCTCGCCAGGTGTCCCGCAAATCGCAAAGAACGCGGGCGCAGAGTTTATCCTCTTTGACATGGAGCATGCGGGAACCGATATCGGCCTTATGAAGCAGATGTTTGCACTGTGCCGCGGGCTAGATATCGTACCCATGGTGCGGGTTCCGACCACGCAGTATCATTTCATCGCGCGCATGTTGGATTTAGGGGCCATGGGCATTATGGTGCCGATGGTGGAAACGAAAGAACAAGCGGAAATGATTGTTTCCTGCACGCGCTACCCCCCCCTCGGCTACCGTGGTGCAGCTTTTGGCGTGGCGCACGATGACTATCAAGGCGGCAACGTAAAGAACAAAATCGCCGCGATCCATGAGCGAACCTTTGTTATCTGCCAAATCGAAACTGCAAAGGGATTGAAAAACGTAGACGCGATTGCAGCGGTGGACGGCGTGGATTGCATTTGGCTTGGACATTTTGATCTGACCAACTTCATGGGTATTCCGGCGGAGTTCGATAACCCGAAATATTTGGCAGCGGTGAAGAAGATTGTGGCGACGGCACGCAAGCACAAGCGTGCCGCGGGTTTCATGGCGGCTGATGAAAAATGGGCGCGAGAGTATGTCGAGCATGGCTTCAACATTATCGCAACGGGCTTGGACAGTGGCTTGCTGCAGAACGCGATAGCGAAACTGATCACCGACATGCATGGCTTGGTCGCCGCAGGTGCGCCGGCAACTAAGGGAAGAAAATAGTCATGGTCAATCAGAAGTTTCGCGTCGGCATTACCCGTGATGCGTTGCGTGACGATGGTAAAACCGTGTTCGACCCCGTTGCGTTGAAGGTGCTCGACGACCCACAAATTGAATGGGAATTTATCCCCGAGAACGTCAAAGAACTTTCTGCCGCCCATGCCGCAACTTACGATGCCTTGTGTGTTCTCATGCCGCGCACGACGGCGGCGACCCTAAGCGGGAGCAATCGTCGTTTGAAGATTGTTGCGCGTTTGGGGGTGGGTTACGACAATGTCGATGTGCCCGCTTGCACGGCGAACGGCGTTATTCTGGCAATCACTCCTGACGGGGTGCGCCGTCCGGTGGCCACCAGTATTGTGACTTTTATTCTCGCCTTGTCCCATAAGTTATTTCTCAAGGACCGCATCACGCGGGCAGGGCGCTGGAGCGAAACCAAGTTCCACATGGGCGAAGGTCTAATCGGCAAGACCATAGGTTCCATAGGGATGGGTAATATCGGTAGCGAGTTGTTTCGACTACTTGCACCGTTCAACATGAACCTGCTGGCTTGCGATCCCGCAAAAACCCAAACCGATGCCGATAAGCTCGGTGTGAAGTTGACCGACATGGAAACTATCCTTATGCAATCGGATTTTGTTTGCGTGAATTGTTTTCTGAGTGAAGAGACTCGCGGGCTGCTCGGTGAACGGGAATTTAATATGATGAAGCGCAGTGCCTTCTTGATCAACACAGCGCGTGGTCCGATTGTCAAAGAAGCCGCGCTGTACAAGGCGTTGATCGATAAGCGTATCGCGGGTGCGGCGTTGGACGTATTTGAGCAGGAACCGGCAGTGGCGGAAAATCCCTTGTTTAAACTCGATAATGTCATCGTCACGCCCCATTCCATTTGCTGGACCGATGAGTGTTTCCGCAGCAATGCGGAAGGCGCTTTTCGCGCTGCGGTTGCGGTAGCCAAGGGTGAGGTGCCCACCTATGTGGTCAACACGGCGGTGCTCGATCATCCCGACGTGCAAGCGCGCATTAAGGCGAAGTAACGCAACTTGAAGCACATTCATCTTGATCCCGTCGGAGGCGTGGCGGGAGACATGTTCATTGCCGCGATATTGCATACCTTTCCACACCTTAAGAAGGGCATGGTGGCGGCGATCCGTTCTGCGGGATTGCCCGATGACATTGCAATCAATGTTCAACCGTTTCAGGATTTCGCCCTGACTGGGCTACGCTTTTCGATTGATGAATCGAACGCGCCGGCTATAGCTCCGCTTGTTGCGGGCGCAAACCAGGAACATGATCATCGGTCGTTTGCCGAGAT
>JBDSJK010000452.1:0-5039 GCA_039917535.1 Burkholderiales bacterium | reverse complement strand
AGCCCGCTCGACAACCGAATCGACCGCGCGACCTATTTCAAGCGTTGCTGGCCCAACAGCGAGCGAACAGAAGGATTCGACTTCATCCGCTGCATCCCGGACGGTGATCGGGTTCTTGTCACCTACGAGGGGCTGATGGGTGGCAGCCGCTTTCGGAACACCGAGATCCTGACCCTTCGCGACGGCCAGATCATCGACGTTGAAGTTTATTTCGGGTGGTCGATTCCCCATCCAGCCAAGGATGGGGCCTTTGTTGACAAGGAGTAGAGAGCATTGCGTGCGCCACTCCCTCCGAATATAGTCTTCTCACGCGGCTGCTAATTGCGCGAATTACTCACACAATGAAATGTTGACAGGATCAAAACCCATGCAAAAGATCACCCCTTATCTTTGGTACACCGATCAAGCCGAAGAGGCCGCGTCGTTCTACGCCGGCCTCTTCCCGGATTCTCACATCACCCGCGTCACCGCAATGGCAAGCGAGTCGCCGATTGGGCCACCGGGTTCAGTTAAGATCGTTGAATTTGTTCTTTGCGGGCAAACATTCCTAGCCATGAGCGCGGGCCAACTGGACCCGTTCAACCACGCGGTGTCGTTTGCGGTGAACTGCGGAGCAATGCGGCTGGCTGAAAGACCGCTTCGGTCTGTCGTGGCAGATTGTGCCGACCGTGTTGCGCGAGTTGGTCTCTGACCTGGATCGCGCCAAGGCCAAGCGGGCCACCGACGCGATGATGAAGATGGTCAAGATCGACATCAAGAAACTGCATGAGGCGGCGCCTTCAGCATAAGCCCTCATTCACTAAACGCCAAAACGTTTTGAATCCTTTCGTCACCCATTTCATTTTCAGGAGAAACACCATGCAAGTACAAGCCTACATTCTCTTTGATGGTCGCTGTGAAGAGGCGCTTGATTTTTACCGCAAGGCACTAAACGCTGAAGTGGTGATGATGTTGCGCAACAAGGAAAACCCCGAGCCGCAGGGCAACGTTTCGATGCCCGGGATTGAGGAAAAAATCCTGCACGCCACCTTTAAAATTGGCCAGACTGAAGTCATGGCGTCTGACGGCTACGCCAAAGGCAAGCCCGAGTTCAAGGGCATCACGCTGTCGCTCTCGCCGGCGACTGAGGCCGAAGCAAAAAAAATCTTCACTGCCCTCAGTGATGGCGGCCAAGTGCAAATGCCCTTGGCGAAAACCTTTTACTCGCCATGCTTCGGCATGCTGTCTGACCGCTTTGGCGTGTCGTGGATGGTCGTCGTCCCCGGTGAGATGTAAGCAGTAATTGGCATGGAACATCTTGAGCTTCCAGGCGAAAGCGCCTTAAGTCCAAGGAGGAAATTAATATGACGATTGAAAACGTACTTGCCAGTATCGCTGTTAGAGACATAAAGGCCGCGTCTGAGTGGTATGCCCAGTTGCTCGGTCGCCACGGCGAGATGCCGATGCCCGACCTGGCGGAATGGCAATTTCCGCGCGGTGGGTTGCTGCAGGTCTACCAGTTGCCGGAGCGCGCCGGACAAGGCTCTTTCACCGTGGCGGTAAGCGACATTGCGGCAGAGATTAAAAAGCTGGACGCGATGGGCCTTGACACAAGCCAGCGGTCTTCAGACAGCAAGGTCAAGACGGTGATGGTGACCGACCCGGATGGCAACCACATTGCGTTTGCCGAAGCAACCGGTCCGAAGCTGGCGCAGTAGTTCATGGAACACCTTCAGTTTCCAGGTGAAAGCGCCGCTTACCGTACCGCCCGCAACCTGCTGCTTGATGAGGAGATAGCGCTGCGTCGGCATATCGAGCGCGTCAGCGTGCAGCGCCGCGCACTGCCGCCCGGTGGACTGGTCCAGGACTATGTTTTCGAGGGACTAGACGACAAGGGGCGTCCGGTGCCGATGAAGCTTTCAGAGCTGTTCGCGCCCGGCAAGGCGAGCCTTGCGCTGTACAGCTTCATGTATGGGCCGGAGCGCGAGCGGGCTTGCCCGGGGTGCACCCACTTCCTCGACAGTTTTGACGGTGTGGTGCGCCACGCGAGTCAGCGAATCAATATTTTCATCGTCGCCAAATCACCGCTGGCACGCCTGCTTGCGTTTGCGCGTGAGCGTGGCTGGGCGCATCTGACCTTCCTCTCCACTGCTGGCAACAACTATGACCGCGATTTTTTCGGCGACTCGCTGGCCTTAAGCCCAGTCATGCGACGCCAGCATGACTTCAAGGACGGCGAGGAGTGGGACATGCCCATGCTCAACATCTTTCGTCGCGACGGCGCTAGTGTGCGGCATTTTTGGGGTAGCGAAATGCTCTACGTCCCACCCGAGCCCGGCCAAGAATATCGCCACAACGACTTGCTCGATCCGCTGTGGAATTTGCTCGACACCACGCCTGAGGGGCGTGGCACCTTTGAACCAAAATTTGACTATGTGTGAAGGCAGCATAAAGCATCCTTCTCAATTGGAAAGCCAAAATGGGGAAAGTCATTGCTGCAACTTTTTTGAGTCTGGACGGCGTCATGCAGGCTCCGGGCGGACCCTAAAAAGATCCAACTGGCGGATTCAACTACGGCGGTGGGACGGTCAACTATCGGTATGACTCAATAGGAGAGATCATGGGTGAGACCGCCGCGGAGCCTTTCGATTTGTTGCGTGGGCCGTGGATACCCTGCGTTCGCAGTATCGATACAGCCTGCACATGCAAATTTGGTGAAAAATCAATCAGAAGTCGAGAACCCCTTAACTGCCCGTATTAACGGGTCAACTCAATTTACTGGAGAGGCAACGATGTCTATAGATCTACCCGCCGTTATCACGGCTTATCTCGCGGCGGCAAATACCCCCGATCTTGATGCTGCGGCATCGTGTTTCGACGAGGGGGTGCCGTCGTCTTTGATGAAGGGCAGGAACGCAAGGGTGTGGCTGCTATTCGCGCTTGGAGCGAAGAAACTGGCAACAAATACGCGCCGCAGACGCAGGCAACTGCCGTGCAGTTGGCGCAGTCTGCCGCCGTGGTCACCGCACGAGTTTCGGGCAACTTCCCCGGCAGCCCGGTCGAACTGCATTATTTCTTCACTCTGCGCAACGATAAGATTGCTCAACTGGAGATCAAGGCATGAGCACGACGTTGAAATTCTCGCTCGATGCAACGGAATTCAACGGCAAAAGGGTGCTTGTTACGGGTGGCACCAAAGGCATGGGCCAAGCCCTCGTGACGCGCCTGGCTGCAGGCGGCGCGCGGGTTGCCACGACCGCGCGCTCAGCGCAAAGCAAAACCGATGGCGCCGAGCTCTTTGTTCAGACCGACATTTCCACCCCATCGGGCGGACAAAAGGTCGTCACCGAAACCCTCGCGTCGTTGGGCGGGCTGGATATCCTCGTGAACAGCGTCGGTGGCTCCAAAGCGCCGGGTGGCGGAGTCCTGGCGCTCGGGGATGCCGACGGGCAAGACACATTGAACATCAATCTGCTTGCCGCAGTTCGCCTCGACCGCGGCTTCCTGCCATCGATGCTCGCGCAGCAGGCTGGCGTGATCATTCACATTTCGTCTATCCAACGCCGCTTTCCTTTGTATGAAGCGACGCTGGCCTAGGCAGCGGCGAAGGCCGCCCTGACGACCTACAGCAAAGGCTTGTCGAAAGAGGTGGGGCCGAAGGGTGTGCGCGTGAACACGGTGGGTGCTGTTAAATTTTTTCGGCATTGAGCGCACTTCGACTCATTTGGCAGTAAACACAGTGAGTGAAATAGACCTTGAGTATATTCCGTATTCTCATTCGCTCGCGTCATCCGTGTTCTTCGCCTTCATTGCCTGGTTGATTGTGGGGAAGGTGTACAAATAACGGGTCGCCGCAGCAGCCGTAGCAATCGGGGTCCTTTCCCACATCATCCTGGACGTGCTTACGCATACTCAGGATATATCCGTATTTCCTTTTCTTCTGGACGAGAAATTCGGGATGGGGCTTTACGCAATCCCGATGGCAGCCTTCTTTGTCGAAACGGCCTACGGTCTTCTTTGCTGGTGGATATTTCGAAGCAGCAAGGCGCTTCTCGCCACCATTCTTGGGTTTAATCTCGCAAACCTTTCGTTCTTTTCCGTGGCGCTGAAAGGACCCGACGTACTTATGGCGAATCACCCCATGTGGATCGTCGGACCCGTTGCGGTGCAAATTGTCGTTACTTTGGTTCTGGTTGGGTGATTGGCAAAGCCAAGAGAGTTGGATATTGAACGGCAGGCCGCCTAACAAACGCTTCAGGAACCCTCTTTTTTTGAGGGACACGCCGCGCTTTAGAAATAGTAATATGTATTCTTAAGTTGGAAGTCCCGCCGACGTTAATCAAGAAACTAAGGACATTGAATGAACCCCAACACCGAAAAACTCCACTTGCTCGGCCAAAGCCTCTGGCTCGACAACATCACTCGAGAAATGCTGATAAACGGTACGCTCGCGCGCTACATCACAGAGCTGTCAGTGACGGGGCTGACCTCGAACCCGACCATTTTCGAGCACGCGATCGGCAACGGCATCTTCTACGACAAGGCGATCGGCGATCTGGCGCGCCAGGGCAAGTCAGGCGAGGACATATTCTTCGCGCTTGCGCTGCAAGACCTGACGCAAGCCGCAGACTTGTTCCGCCCGGTCTTCGACGCGACCGACGGAGTCGACGGCTGGGCGTCGCTCGAGGTCTCGCCGCTGTTCGCCGACGACAGCGCGAAGACGATACATGCCGCGGCGCAGTTGCATGCGGGGGCGGCGCGACCGAACATCTTCATCAAGATTCCCGGCACGCCGGCCGGCATACCGGCGATCGAGGAATCGATCTTTGCCGGTGTGCCGATCAACGTGACCTTGCTGTTCTCGCGTGAACATTACTTGGCCGCCGCCGAGGCATACCTGCGCGGCATCGAACGCCGCATTGCCGCCGGCCTGGACGCGAAGGTCGAATCGGTCGCTTCGCTCTTCGTCAGCCGCTGGGACGTTGCTGTGAAGGAAGAGATTTCGCCCCAGTACCACAACCGTCTCGGCATCGCGATCGCGATGCGCACCTACCAGGCGT
>JBDSJK010000451.1:0-5135 GCA_039917535.1 Burkholderiales bacterium | reverse complement strand
AAAATATTTAGCTCGTTGCGCAGCCTGAACGAGCACATTCAAGCCCATCGCACTACTTAATAATTAATGACCGCTGCTAGCGCCGGTTGGCCCGTCAAGCTATTGAGCGTGCTGGTGGTGATCGCGTATCCGCTCGTCTTGCACCAATTCGTGTTAAAAAACGCCTCGGGGGTGGTGGGCGTCGGGTTATCTATTATTCCCCTGATCCTCGGCGTGCTGTGGCAAATTCGCCACTCTCGCCATCGCATTATGTTGGCGATCGGGATCATTGCCCTGACGTTGCTCGGGTTATACGCTTGGCAAATCAAACTCATCGATTTCAGTGCCGCGTATTTTCTGCCTCATGTGTTGATGTACCTGGCGCTCATGGCGTTCTTCGGCCATACCTTGCTGCCCGGACGTCAAGCTTTGATTACGCGCTTGGCGCTGGGCATTCACGGCGGCGATCTGCCGCCCGAGATCATCCGTTACACGCGCCAAATTACTTGGGTCTGGACGCTGTTCTTCGCCGCGACGGCATTGCTGTCATGGCTGTTGTATCGCTATGCCACGCTAGATGTCTGGTCTTGGTTCGCTAACGTGATGAGCTTGCCGCTGTCCGTTGCACTGTTTGTCGGCGAGTATTGGTTTCGCCTACGACGCTTTCCGGATTTTGACCACATCCCGTTGTTGAAGGGCATTCAAGTCATGGTGAAGCCGGACGCACCTAAACGCCCGAACGCTTAGTAGTAGCAAGTTGACAAAATTTTTCCCGATCATCCAGCATCATCACGCCGATCAACCGCTCGCCTATCGAGACGGGCTCGCCATCAGCGCGGCGCGTTTTGTCGCCGATGTGAGGGCACTGGCGCGGAGCTTGCCCGAGCACCGCTACGTGATTAATCTCTGCGGCGATCGCTATCAATTTGCCGTGGGTCTTTCCGCCGCGTTGTTGCGCGGGCAAATCAGTTTGCTGCCGCCCAATCACACGCCAGCCCTGATCGCCGACCTCAAGGTAGATTACGCCGATCTGTATGGCCTCACGGACAGCGCGCTGAACGAAATCAATCTAGAAACTTTCTCCTTTCCGGAATTGCAGGTGACAGAAATGGGCGATTTCGCGGTGCCCAATGTGTCGGCCGAGCAGGTCGTAGCCCATGTCTTCACCTCCGGCTCCACGGGCAAGCCCCTTCCACAGATCAAGACCTGGGGCGGCTTGGCGCGGGGCGCCGCCGCTCAAGCGGAACGGCTGGCCATTGCCATGCACAGCGCAACGACATTAGTCGGCACGGTGCCAGCGCAGCATATGTACGGCCTGGAATCGAGCTTGATTCTGGCGCTGCAAAACGGCTTGTCGTTTTACGTCGGCCGTCCGTTTTATCCGGAAGATATTCGTGCGGCCCTGGCCGGTTTGCCCGGCGACCGAGTGTTGGTCACCACGCCGTTTCATCTGCGCGCGCTACTCAGCAGCGAGCAACCACTGCCGCAACTGGCGCGGCTGCTGTGCGCCACGGCGCCGTTGCCGCTGGAACTGGCTAAATTGGCGGAGACGCGGCTGAACGTCGAACTGCAAGAAGTGTACGGCTTCACTGAGGCGGGCCAAGTCGCGACGCGACGCACGGTAGATGGGCCTGTATGGCACACCTACCGCGACGTGCGTGTTTATGAGCGCGGGGACGCCTACTATGCGCATGGCGGCGCGGTGGAGCGCGAAGCCAAGTTTCAAGACTTGATCGAATTCATCGACGCAGAACATTTCACCCTCCAAGGACGCAGCGCCGACCTCATCAACATCGCCGGAAAACGCACCTCGCTTGCGAACTTGAATTATCATCTCAACGCGATTGCGGGCGTGACCGACGGCATGTTTTATCTGCCCGATGAACAGCCGTATCGCGTCACGCGACTGATGGCCTTCGTCGTGGCACCGGGCATGACACAAGATGCGCTGAGCGCCGCGCTGCGCCTGCGTCTTGACGCGGCCTTTCTGCCGCGCCCGATCTATTTTCTCGATGCGCTGCCGCGCAATGCGACCGGCAAACTTCCCCGCGAAACGCTTGAGGCCCTCGTGCTAAGATTGCGCGGTGAATAGCGTTGAAGTCTTGATCCCGGTGGATCATCCCTCCGTCGCGGGCCATTTTCCCGGCAATCCCATCATCCCCGGCGCGGTGCTGCTGAGCGAGGTGGTGGCCGCATGGCACGACATTGGCAATACGCAGGGTGTCGTGACGCTGCGAACGGCGAAATTCCTGAGTCCGACGCGGCCCGGCGATCGCGTCGCGATTGAGTTTGACGGATCGCCAACCGGCAGCGTGAAATTTACTTGCTCGGTCGGCACGACTGTCGTTGCTTCAGGCACGCTGAGTAGCGCGCCATGACACCGCAATGGCTAGCACAGCGCGAGCGCAGTAACGTACTCGCGATTCGCTTCATCGTGTGGATCGCGACCGTGCTCGGGCGCAGGGCGACGCAATTATTTCTCTATCCTATTTGCCTTTACTTCGTCACTTTTTCGCTGAAGGCGCGCCGTGCTTCCCGGGAATATCTGCGCCGCGTGCTGGATCGCGAACCTACTTGGCGCGATTTGTTTCGCCATTACTTTACCTTTGCGACCGTCACCCTAGACCGCATTTATCTGCTGCGCGGGCGCGAAGATCCGTTTGACATTCATCTGCACGGTGAAGAACTCATCGCGGAACTGCTCGCCAAAGGCCAGGGCGCTTTGTTGCTGGGCGCCCATTTCGGCAGCTTCGAAATTGGCCGAGTATTGGGCAGACTGCGGCGCGATCACCGCATCCGCATGATGATGTTTGGCGAGAATGCGCAGAAAATACAAACCGTGCTCAGCGCCCTCAACCCGGAGTTTGCGTCCAGCATCATCAGCATGGGTAAGCTTGATTCGATGATAAAACTTGGCCATTATCTTAACGACGGCGAGTTCGTCGGCATGCTGGGCGATCGCCTATTGGCCGACGGCAACCAGGTGTCGCTACCCTTTCTCGGCGCGCCGGCGACGTTTCCCATGGCGCCCTATTGGCTGGCGTCGATTTTGAAGCAGCCGGTGGTGCTCATGGTGGGGCTGTACCGCGGCGGAAACCGTTATGATTTGTACTTTGAAAAGCTCATCGACGTCACCCACGTCGACCGGAAAGATCGCGCGCGTATTACGCAAGAATGGCTCAAACTTTACGTCGCGCGCCTGGAACATTATTGCCGGCTGGCGCCTTTTAACTGGTTTAACTTCTATGACTTCTGGGAAACTCAACATAAAAACCCTGCTTAAACATTTCATTGCCGCTGCCGCCATTGCCATCGTGTCGCCAAGCTTTGCTGCCGAGCCGTGGGGATTGACGCAACTTATGATCGACCTCGGTCGCGTGAAGGAAGCGCGCGCGACGTTCATCGAACGTAAATATCTCAAAGTCCTCAACACGCCGCTGGAATCGAGCGGCAAGTTGATTTACATCGCGCCGTTTCGTTTGGAAAAATACACGCTCGCGCCCAAGCCCGAGAGCATGGTGGTGGAGCAAGATACGCTGACACTAGAGAGAAGCGGCAGAAAGCGCACGCTGCAGATTCAAGATTATCCGGTGTTGTGGGCGTTTGTGGAGAGCATCCGGGGCACGCTCAAGGGTGATTTGTCGGCGCTGAGACAGTTCTACCAAGTGGAACTAAGCGGCACTCAGCAAGCCTGGCAACTCGCACTCCAGCCGATGGATAAGAAGATGATCGCGTTGATCAAAACCATCAAACTCCAGGGCAGCAAGGAACGCCTCAACGCTATTGAAATCATTGAGGCCGAGGGCGATCGCTCCGTTATGACGGTTACCGACGACCCATCGTGAAAGGCCGCGCCGGATATGCGTTAGCGGCCTGGTTGTTGCTGTGTGCCGCATCGCTATTGGTTGTACGTCAAACCATATTCAATGGCGACATCAGCGCATTCCTGCCGGGTAAGCCTAGCGAAGCACAAAAAATTCTGGTCGATCAGTTGCAGGATGGTCCGATCTCGCGGATGTTATTGCTCGCGATCGAGGGCGGCAGTGAAGCGGAACGCGGGGCGGCGAGCAAAGCCATGATGGAACAACTCGTAGCCTACCCTGCCTTGGCCTACAGCCACAATGGCGACGAAACCCGCATGGGGCCTGAGCGGGATTTCTTGCTCAACCACCGCTACGTGCTGAGCGATGCCGTCACACCCGCACGCTTTACCCAAGCCGCGCTACGCGACGCAATGGAC
Organism: Burkholderiales bacterium; assembly: GCA_039917535.1. GTDB lineage: Bacteria > Pseudomonadota > Gammaproteobacteria > Burkholderiales > JALYOK01 > JBDSJK01. The sequence goes on along the minus strand of JBDSJK010000451.1, from coordinate 916 downwards.
AACAATCTGGACATGTTGAATTCGCCGCTGGGCATGTTGGTGAAGCGCGTATTGCCGGAAGATCCCACCGGTGAGTTTGTTCACCTCATCGAGCAGTTCGAAGGCCAGAGCCGGCCGGCACAGCGCGACGGCGTATGGTTTTCCCGCGATGGCAAGCGCGCGTTGCTGGTCACACAAACCAAAGCGCCGGGCTTCGACATCGACGCCCAGGAAATCATACTGCGCGATATCCGCCAGCGCTTCGCGACGGTCGTCGAGAAGAACGCTGCGAAGCAACTCACCTTGCTGGTTACCGGCCCCGGCATTTTCGCTATCAAAACCCGCGATGCAATTCGTGGCGACGCGGAACGATTGTCGATCATCGCCGTTGCCCTCATTGCCGCGTTACTGCTGTGGTTTTTCCGCTCGCCGCGAGTGTTGATTTTGTCGCTCATCCCCGTCGCCACGGGCGTGTTGGCCGGCATCGCCGCCGTCAGCTTGGCGTTCGGTTCGGTGCACGGCATCACGCTGGGCTTTGGCGTGACGCTGATCGGCGAAGCGGTCGATTACGCCGTTTATCTGTTCACGCAACAAACCCCGGAGCGACAATCCGCCGAAACCCTGCGGCGCATCTGGCCGACGTTGCGGCTTGGGCTGTTCACCTCCGTCGCCGGTTTCAGCGCCATGCTATTTTCCGGCTTTCCCGGTCTGGCACAGTTAGGCTTATTTTCCATCGCGGGGCTGGTCACCGCGGTCGTCACCACGCGCTGGTTGTTGCCACCCTTCTTGCCCGACGGTTTCAGCGCCAATATTGCGAGCGGTTTGAAACAACGTTTGCTGGCTATTGCGGCCCACGCGCCGAAGTTCCAATATTGGGTCGGTAGCTTGGTTGCCATAGCGTTGGTTGCGATTTTTTGGCATCGTAACACCCTCTGGA
>JBDSJK010000450.1:0-3982 GCA_039917535.1 Burkholderiales bacterium | reverse complement strand
GGGCAGGCCAAATAAATATCCAGCGAACGCCCACAACCTCCGAACCAGACCAGATTTACGAGGCTAAATGGGTCTCTGGCTTTCGAGACGGTTTAGAGCCAAGCCGAAGAGCGAGGAGGCCCTTACGTAAATATTTACATTCCGGTCGAATACAAATCAGTGCCCCAGTACAACCCGGAAACAGCGGGGGCCCATTGCTGGATAAGGGCGGAAATGTCGTTGGCGTCGTAGTTGCCAAGTTAAACGCTCTCAAGGTTGTAGCTGCTAACGGCGATATTCCACAGAATGTTAACTTCGCGATTTCAGGACATGTTGCCCGCGCTTTTTTAGATGCAAATGGCGTAACTTATGAGTCATCCAATTCCGATATGCCATTAAGTACCCCTGACATTGCAGACCGCGCAAAGAAATATACGGTACTGATTCAGTGTTGGAAATAAACAGACTTCGGAACACAACGCGTTTCATTGTTGACGGACTCCTCGAGAACAGAGAGCCCGCGTAGGGTGGGAAGAGCCTGCGAATCCCACTCCAACCGCCGCAATCATTTCTCTAATCATTTCCCTCTTTCGCCAAATGCCAATCCGATCCCATCGGCATCACCCTGCGCCCAACCGGCACCATACAATCCGAGCCGCCCATAGCGATGAAACGAAGCAAGCCTAGCCTGGGCAAGTAGGTTGGCGCTGAACGAAGAGAAGCCCAACGAACAGCGGTGGACATGTCGCATCGGCGAAAAAGACGGAGCAATCATTCGGCCATGACAATGCAAACAACCCATCTCGCCATCCGCCTGCTGACCCAGCTTGCCTCCTGGCGCGGCATGCCCAATGCTAACGTCGTCGCGCGCGCCAATTATGTAAACCAAGATAACGGATAACGCCATCGAGCAAGGCAGGCTGTAAAATAATGACATGATTGACTATATGCTCACCAAACACGCCAAAACCGTGATCAAAGAACGTGGTATCAAGCCGGACTGGTTGGAACGCATCTTGCAGAATCCTATTCGACAGATGGCGGATACCTTTGATCCCGAACTCAAGCATGCGATGGGTCTAATCGCCGAGAACGAGGATCGAATACTTCGCGTCATCTATAATGATAATGTGAAACCGCTGCGTATCATCCCAGCGTACTTTGGCCGAACGCTAAGGAATAAATTATGAAGGTCCATTTTGATCAAGACTCCGATGCGGTTTACTTCAATCTCGATGATTCAGCCATAACCGACTCCGAAGAAGTCAAACCGGGGGTCATTTTGGATTTCAATGAGCGAAACCAACTCGTCGGTATCGAAATCTTACGGGTGCGAGACCGAGTGCCGGTAGCCAATCTCAAACAGATGCAATTTGAAGCGGTGTAGCAGCCCACCCCTGCTACGACAATGTCGGCTAACTCACCAAAGTCACGCTGCCCGATGCCAACTTCATTGGTTATACCTATGACGCCGCCCATCGTTTAACGGATATTACCAATACCGTCAGTGAAACCATCCACGACACCCTGGATTTGATGGGCAATCGCACCCAAGAACAAGTCAAAGATGGCCTCGGTGTGGTCAACCAACAGCGCAGCCGTACCTTTGATACCTTGAGCCGCTTGGCGACGGAATTAAATGGCGCCAATGCTTTAATCGCCAGCTACAGCTACGACAACAACGGTAACCTTAAGACCGCCACCAAGAAGGTCGATGGCTCCGTCGCGAATGATGAACTCACGGCAGCGAATGAGAATCCGAGTGCGTTGGGGACCTTTAATTTCAACCTCAGATTCCCAGGGCAGTATTATGATAAAGAGACCGCAACCCATTACAACTACTTCCGCGATCACTGTAATCCTAAGATCGGGCGGTATATGCAATCTGATCTGATTGGGTTGGTTGGGGGAGTTAACACTTACAATTATGTAGCAGGGGATCCGATCTCACTAATTGATCCCTACGGACTGTTTGATATGCCGTCGTTGCCCCAACCCGTTGTTGATATTGCCGCAGGATTGGGTGATGGTGCGTCATTTGGATTGACAAGCGCGATTCGAGATTTAGCCGGAATTGATGGCGGAGTTGATGAGAATTCGGGCTTGTACACTGCGGCCAGTGTCGCGGGAGACATGGGTATCGGAACAGCTGGTGCCGCGCGAGGGGCGGCCGCGTTAGGTGGAACTAAACTAGGGCACATACTGAATCACAATTGATATACGTGTAGGCCCCTGAAGAGAGGCGGGCCGAACGCGGGGTGGAAGTCGATCCTTCCCGCCTGAACCGCGGCGGGCTCCACTACACCCCGCCTCGGGAAGGGGCGTTCCGGCAACGCCCGCTACCGGGGGGAACCCGCGGGCGTTGGGAGCCGAGGTCTAATCCCCCGGGCGGAACGCCTAAGAAGCTCAGCCTCGACAAAAGCCGAGCCCACGGCGCGGCGAGCAAAGACTACCCCCGCGACCTGAACAGCCGCATCCCGTGGCGAGCGGGGCAATAGCTTAACCCCCGCGTCGAGCAGGCCCCCCCGTGCGATCCAACCTAAGGACGCGGCCGAGGCGGGGATTCAAATCACTCGGGTCGGCCGCTATTACGCGGGCGGGCCTTGAATGGATCCATAGAATCCGCACCGGCGCGCTGCTTTGCAAAGCCCCCCTCACGCCTGCGCAGCCGTTCTAATCAGGGGCTGAATAGACCGCCGGCAAGAATTCGCTGCCGCTCGTTGACGCGAAAACTTTGCGACAAAACCGTCGCGAGGAATTGCTGACGCGTTCCTAATGCCGAATCTTTGGACACGACGGGGATTCTGGCCTTCGTATTAAATTTAGCGCTCATTACAGTAGTTGGACAGGACGGCATTGGCCAGGGAGAGCGCTCACTTTCTCGCTGATTCGACTCGCATCGGTACCCGTCTTGAGGAGGTTCGCGGCCAGTTGTGCCGACATCTGAATGGCATGCAGGTTGCCCATCAGCGCATGGCGAAAACCCGGCGCCAGCTTGCGCACGATGGCATAGCGAACGGCATCGGTTGCGTAACGCGGCTCGGTCGTTCATGGGGGCGCAAGGGAATCCAGCAGCTTCTCGAGCACATCTGGATCGACCGGTTTGATCAGGTGAAAGTCGAACCCCGCTTCAAGCGACCGGCGCTTGTCCTCGTCCTGACCCCACCCGGTCAGAGCAACCAGCACCAGTCCCTCGGCCTCACGTTGTTGTCGTATACGGCGAGCGGCTTCGTAGCCGTCGATTCCCGGCAAACCGATGTCGAGCACGATCACTTCGGGTTTCAACTTCGCCGCGGCTTCCACCGCATCAATGCCATCGTGGGCGGTATAAACGTCGTGACCACCGAGTTCCAACAACATCGCCAGGCTGCTCGCCGAGTCCTGGTTGTCATCGACCACCAGAATGCGGCGTCCGACCTTCACCGCCGGTTCGAGGCCGGATCGCTCTGGCGGCACGAGAGGAGCAGTCGACACCGGCAGTCGCACGACGAATTCGGCTCCCTCGGCGAGACCGGTGCTGTAAGCTTGTACCGTGCCGCCGTGCATCTCCACGAGTTTTCTCACGAGCGTCAGGCCAATACCCAAGCCTCCCTGCGCGCGCTCCAACGAGCTATCGACCTGCATGAACATTTCGAAGATGCGCGATAGTTGGTCGGCGGCAATGCCGATACCGCTGTCCTGCACCCGGATCACGCTCTGCACATGATCGAGCTCCACGGTCAGCCGGATGCAACCGCCACTGTCCGAATACTTGCAGGCATTGTTGAGCAGGTTGCCGATGATCTGGGCCAGTCGCGTCGGATCGACGTTCAGGTAGATCGGCTGCGGCGGCAAGGTCACCGTCAGTTGCTGCTCCATCCTTGCACAGTGCGGTAGGGCGGCTTCCACGGCCTGATTCAATACCAAGGCCAGTTCGACCCGCTCGCGGCGCAACGTGATCTTCCCTTGGCTGATGCGGCTCACGTCGAGCAGATCATCCACCAGCCGGACCATCTGCCCGACT
>JBDSJK010000449.1:0-3741 GCA_039917535.1 Burkholderiales bacterium | reverse complement strand
CTCGTTATTTCTCACGCCGCAATCGGGGCCTGCTCCGGTACGCTTTATCTCACCGTTGACACCGGCAGCATGTCCCAAGCGGACTTAATCGCCGCCACGCTAAACAAGCATCAAGTAAAAGCAACTTTCTTCATGGCCAACGAAAAAACCGTCCGTGGCGACTATTCGTTGGATGACAGTTGGGGCGATTATTGGCGAGCGCGAGTGAAAGAAGGTCACGCGTTTGGAAGCCACACTTGGCGCCATTGGCATCTGCAGCGCGATGTCAAAAATGATCATATTTTCTACTTGAGTATGGACGGCAAGGAGCATGAATTGCTGGACCGGAAAGCATTTTGCGAGGAATTGCAGCGGCCCGCAGTTGCCTTTGAAAAAATGACTGGCCGAAAACTCGATGCCCTGTGGCGCGCGCCAGGCGGGCGCCTCACGGCACATGCCCTGAAGTGGGGCGCTGGATGCGGCTTTTCAAGGCATGTCGCCTGGAGTGACGCGGGGTTCTTGGGTGATGAGCTGCCGTCGGAACAGTTTCCCAACGACATGTTGTTGAAGCGCGCGCTGGCGAAAATCAAAGACGGCGATATTCTGGTCATGCACTTAGGTATTTGGTCACGCAAAGATCCTTTCGCACCCATGCTTGACCCGCTGCTGGCCGGATTGAAAAATAAGGGATTTTGCTTTGCTACCTTGGCGGCCAGGCAACCATGACGTGGTTTTTCGATACGTTCACGCAAATTCAAGCATGGATGTTCGAGCAAATCATCCAGCCTGTATTGTTTCATTTTGGACTAACGAGCTATGCCGAAATTGCCTTCGACGCCGTCGAGACGATGCTGTTAGGCGTGTTGCAAATCGCATTGTTGTTTGTGATTCTGAGGCCGCTGGAAACGTGGTTTCCCGCTGAAAAAAATCAAGATCGGCGCGCGGCTCGCGTAGACGTGCTTTATACGTTTTTACATCGACTCGGATTTTTACCGTTGCTGTTTTTCTTTCTATTGGGTCCGCTGTTGGATACCGCCCAAGGGTGGTTGCGATTCCACGATTTCATCCCGAAAAATCTCGAAGACTTTTTCCCTGCGCTATTGAAATATCCACTGCTAAGCTTTGCGCTTTATTTCGTGCTGTTGGATTTTGCCGACTATTGGCGCCATCGTTTGCAGCATCGCTTGCGCGGGTGGTGGGCGCTGCATAGCCTACACCATAGTCAACGACAGATGACATTTTGGACCGATGACCGCAATCACCTGCTCGATGATTTACTTGCGGATGCTTGGTTTGCCAGCGTCGCGCTGCTGATCGGCGTGCCGCCCAATCAATTCGTTTGGATTATCATCGTGAGCAAAATGTTAGAGAGCCTGTCTCACGCAAATCTGCGCTTGAGTTTTGGCGCGATCGGCGAACGCTTGCTGGTCAGTCCGCATTTTCATCGCGTCCATCACGCCATCGGGTTAGGCCACGAAGGCCGCCGGCAAGGTGTGAATTTCGCCAAGACGTTTGCGGTTTGGGACGTGCTGTTCGCCACGGCGCGCTTTGGCGATGCGTATCCCGCGACCGGTATTCGCGATCAACTCAGCGGCCGGGACTACGGCGATGGTTTCTGGCGGCAACAGTGGTTGGGTTTGCAGCGTATTGCTCAGTCCTTGGTTTCCCAGGACAATTCGGCAGTGGGCGAACAGCAACGCTGACCTAAATCTTGCCTTAACATTCCTTATAAAGTTTCCTAATGCCAGTGTTTGTTGAATCCCTTGACCACGAGGGCCGCGGCGTTGCCCACGATAACGGCAAGGCCATCTTTATCGATGGTGCCTTGCCCGGCGAAACGGTGGACTATTCGCCGTACCAAAAAAAGCCAAGCTACGAATTCGCGCAACTCACCAAGATTATCAAAACCAGCGCGGTGCGCGCAGAGCCTAAATGTCCACACTTCAACAACTGCGGTGGCTGCAACATGCAACATATGGAATTTTCCGCCCAAGTCGCCGCAAAGCAACGCATCCTGGAAGACAATCTCAAGCGCATCGGCAAAGTGCAACCCGAGATCTTGTTGGCCCCTATCTATGGCCCCGCCTGGGGCTATCGGCAACGGGCGCGATTGTCGGCCCGTTATGTGGCAAAAAAAGGCAAGGTGCTGGTTGGTTTCCGCGAAAAGAAATCTAGCTTCGTCGCTGAAATGGAAAGTTGCGAGGTGCTGCCGCCTAAGATCTCGGCGCTGATACCGGAATTGTCGACACTGCTGACGAACTTGGCCCTCCGCGAGCGCATCCCGCAGATCGAGGTCTCGCTTGGCACTCGGGCCACGGTGCTTGTAGTGCGCCATCTGGAGCCGCTCCCCGAGCAGGATGCCCTGCGACTCAAGCAGTTCGCGGATCTCCACGGGATTCAATTTTGGTTACAGCCAAGAGGACCCGACTCCGCACATTTGTTTTGGCCGCTCGATGCGCCACCGTTGTATTACTCGATTCCGGAATTTGATCTCAAGTTGTATTTTTTCCCGACCGAGTTTACGCAAGTGAATCATGCGGTGAACCGCGCGCTGGTGAGCCGCGCGGTGAATTTGCTCGCGCCGCAACCGGGCGAACGCATCGCCGATTTATTTTGCGGTCTGGGTAATTTTAGCCTTGCGATCGCGCGCAGGGGCGCCCATGTGATCGGCCTGGAAGGCGCGCCCAGCTTGGTTCAGCGGGCAATCGATAATGCAGCTAAGAATGGGCTGAGAGATCAATCCGAATTTCACACGGCCAATTTATTTTCGCCCGAGGCGTCCGAGACGTTGCGCGCGCTGGGCAAGATCGACAGCGTGTTGATCGACCCACCCCGCGATGGCGCGGTCGAGGTCGTGAAGGCAATCGATATCTGCGCGCCGCGCCGCATTGTGTATGTGTCCTGCAGTCCGGCGACGTTGGCGCGGGATGCAGGTGTGTTGGTGAACGTCAAAGGCTACCGGCTGGTAAGCGCCGGCGTGGTCAACATGTTTCCCCATACTGGACACGTGGAATCCATCGCGCTGTTTGAACGATAAAACTTGAGCTAAAAAAAGTAGCTGAAGCTTGGCCAGTTCATTAGGGGGTTGAGCTACTCTCTTAAAGTTGAGGTATTGAGACGTCTCGGGTTTTGCTTTCGGTTAGCTTTGTAGATTTCCTAATACATACGAACGGGTGACGTGGCTAGGCAGACGGGGTATGCTTCGGCTCGCCCGTATAGCGAGTTCGCAACGCGACTATTTTTGCCCAAACCAAACTTGATTACGACACGTTAAATGCAAGGCCAACTCTTTTCACAAGCGTTCCTTTCGCAAGGCATCGCCGAATCGCCCGCTTGGCGTGACTTGGCTGTTTCTGAACTTGATGCGTTCCGTACTACGCTCCACGATATATATGCTCATGTAGATGCCAGTAGTACCTTGAACGAAGCCGTTACCGAGAATACGCTGATCCTGCCCACGCTAACGTTGCTCGGCTGGGAAGATCTGAACCTCCCACATGTCAATAGTTCTGCAGCCCGCCGCGAAGACGTTCCCGATCAGTTACTGTTCCTCGATGATGCCGCCAAACAGAGTGCGTTGCGTGAGCGGCGCGATGCCGATTACTACAAGCACGGCGTCGCGATTATCGAAGCGAAGCGATGGGGACGGCAGCTTGATCGCGGCGATTCTACCGATTTGCTGGATCCGAACACGCCCTCCAGCCAAATGCTTCGCTATTTATCGCGCGTGGAAGTAGCGTCCGACCGCGCAGTGCGCTGGGG
>JBDSJK010000448.1:0-3298 GCA_039917535.1 Burkholderiales bacterium | reverse complement strand
TTATGGCAGTATTATGTTCGAGTAATACTTGTACGGCTCCAAGGCGTCCCAGGGGTTCGTATGAGGAGTGTAGCTAGCAGTAGCGCCTTTAGCCTCAATGGGTTAGGATATAGTGGCACAGGCGTCTTATCTGCTGGTCGCTTTGCTATGGAGGTAGTGCGTTGCCACGGTTACTTCGTGTCGACTAGGCAACTTCCAGTAGGAAAGATCCGGGACTTTTTTTAATTTGAAGGAGAATTCGAATGTTGGCAAAAACTTTAGTGTCCGCCGCAGTCTTGGGTTTAAGTGCGTTAATCGTTACACCGACTTTTGCGGCGGATAACCCGCTGTCGCCCGCATATAACACACCTCAACAAAAGAAGTATTTCATGGAATTCTGCAAGATAGACCTGAACAGCGACGGCATGGTTACCATGGAAGAATTCCTCAATAATGGCAACCCCTTGGCTCCAGGCTATGACAAAAATCCAAAACTAACCGCCAAGCTCGACGCCTGGAAATCAATGGCAGGCGAAGGCAAGGAAGTCAGCGCGGATAAGTTTGTGACCTACATGGACACAAGCAATCCGTTGAGCCCTAGCCACAAGAAGTAATTCATTCGAGGACAGTCGAGTAGTTCTTGACACTTTCTGTTGTCACGAGCCGCTTGTCCCACCGCTGCCCCTAGGCTAACTGATGGTTAACTTAGGGGCATGGTTTTTTGTCGGCGACATTCTACGCACCCACAGTGACATAAACGTGACCCATGTGGGATGGCATAGTGAGATTCTTTCTTCATAATCTCATTGCGGTCGGGCGCTAGCAGTTCATTTTTTGAATTCAACACCCGCTCACTGCACGTATCGAACAATGAAGCTGCAGCCAAGCCGTCACCATCATCTACCTGAGGGAATCACCATGAATCGGAATTTGATCGTCTTTGCCACCGGGATCGCGCTGCTTATGGGCGGCTGCAAGGTTTTTGACACGCCGACGTTCCAAAAGAATTACTCGCTGTACAACAGAGAGGCCTTGAGGGGCGAACAGAGCAACGATTGGGACGGCGCGCGTCGGCGCTATTTCCTGGCCTTGCAGAACGCCGAGTGGGCGGAGGAAGGCAAAGACAGACGCTCAGAATTCCACTACAAACTCGGACGAGCCGAAGGCGCGACCTGTTATTTTGACAAAGCTGAACTGAGCCTAAACACAGCCTATGAGCTCAACACACGCATGCCGGAGATCCTAGGGGAATTGGGGCGGCTTAATCTTGCGCAAGGGAAGTCAGCGCAAGCGATCAGCTACTTCAAACGCGCCGCGGCCGAAATGGCCAAGAGCAACATGGCAACTCGCGACCCCATCGGCTATGCGGAAATTTTGGACGACTATAAAGCCGCCCTGCTCACAACCAACCGTAGCGCCGACGCAACCCATATCGGCGATCAGGCCAGCGCATTGCGCGGCGCCAATAGCGGCAAATCAGCAGCCATGCTGCGGCCGCCCTATGGTAAGCAGTGCCCTGCGCCGAAGTCCTGATCGCAATCTTCCAGATTGCCAGGAGAGCCAATACCAGAGGGGCTCTCCTGGCATTGTATCAATCAGAAACTGGGTCGCAAACGGGCCGCAATCAAAATATTCAGTAAAATTTGCGCGTAGGATTTACCCAGCGGAGCGGAGCGCAACGACGCCATTCCAGCTCCGCCCAAGGCGCGATCAACAAAAAATTTAGCGCCATAATGCCCGGCAATTCGAACCGCTCAACTGAGCCATCGATTAGGTGTGCCATGTGCATCGCCACTTTATCCGCCGTCAGATTTTCACGTCGCCAAGGCCATAGTCCGGGCGTTCACGCAATAATGCCTAGGCTGTCATCTCCCTTTTCCCCGCTGCGGCTATGGGCAATTTTTACTAGCGGCACGGAGATCATTTCATCTTCACGTCGGCTTGTTGCTGCAATCGTAGTCTCTGTCGCAACCGGCGGCGCCCAGGTAACCCGACTTACCGGAAGCCATTGAGGTTCCCGGTGACGTGACTTCGCGACACATGAATTCCAGCGCGGCCTTGTCGTGGTGGCGCACGGCAATACGCATGACCGCTTCGCGGCTATCGTGGCGCTGCGGGTGGGCTCCGTATAGCGTCCTCCGTGCCGAGATACTCAACCTCGACCTGCGCATAGTCGCCATGGCCGGCTGGCGGCCATCGTGCGAACGCAACATAGGAAGGAGGCTCCTCACGTCGCCGACCGTGACGATCGCGATTTGCAGTGAAATGCCCTGCGCGGCGGCGATCTGCCGGATCGCCTCCCGACACGCTGCGGGATTGAGCCCACCCGCGTTGGATAACACCTTGACTCGCTTTATAACGATTGTTAGCAAATTCTGCGCGACGATAATGTTGACGAAATCCGTCGCATAGCCCATCAGTGGATCTTAACTGCGCGCCCGGGACATGATCAACATCGTCGTCTCGGCGAGGTAGTCGTAAACCAAATAGTCAAGCGGCGCGTTCAACAACTGGGGCGTGGCGGCGGACGAATCGCCCCAGAATCCCGATGCTCCACCCACAGGAACGAGCTTACCCATGTTTATTCTTTTTAACTGAAGACATGCAACGCAATCGGCAAATCCCCGTCCTCCGTTTATAAAATGGGGACGGCGCTAAACCGCTACGGGGTGCCTCTAAAATATCACGCATCGGATTCCCCTTGAAAAAAGCGCCATGCGCCTTATATTGAAATTGTAGGGCATGAAACTTTGTGCCGTGAAATGTGCCTCCCACATAGCGAGCAATGCTGGGCACACGTTGAGAGGATTTGAAATGAACTTGGTTTACAACAGCGAACATTTTTCGGTCGTCGAATACCCGACCCACGGCGGCTTTGAGGTCATCGATAAGCAAGGTCGCACCTCGGCCTTCTTCGTCGGCGACACAGCCACCAAGTTTCGCGACTCGATTCAGGGCGTGATGTCAGCTAATCCCAGCGTGGAGTCAATCGACGAATTCCTCGACGACTACGAGCCTCCCAGCGAGCAAAATCTCACCTTCCACTGATTGATTATCCAATAGGCCGTCATTTCGCAATAGGCAGCACGAAGTAAAACGTTGTCTCACTGCCCAATGTACTTTGTAGCTCGATGTCGACGCCGTGTAGGTCGAGGATGCGCTTGGTAATGGCCAAACCGACACCGGCGCTGCCGTTACCGCCATTATTTCGGTTGGATTGACAGAACCGATCAAATCCATTATTGATGTCCTCGGGAGCAATGCTGGAACCTGTATCCGCTACCCGCACTTCGATACCGCTAGCCATGCGTTGCGCGCC
>JBDSJK010000447.1:0-3161 GCA_039917535.1 Burkholderiales bacterium | reverse complement strand
TCATGGACATCAACATGCGGCGCACATCGGGATGTTTGATAATGGCGACCTTGCCGCCGCCGCGCTTGCCCACTTCCGCGCCCTGAACGCGATCCCGCGCATAGCTCACGGCCTTTTGGTACGCGCGTTCGCCGATGGCTAAACCTTCCAGCCCGACGGCAAAACGTGCGGCGTTCATCATGATGAACATGTATTCCAGACCGCGATTTTCTTCGCCGATCAGATAACCGATCGCGCCGGCTTTTTCGCCGTAGGCCAACACCGCCGTCGGGCTGGCGTGGATGCCGAGTTTGTGCTCGATAGATACACAGTTGACGTCATTGCGTTCACCCAAACTGCCGTCTTTGTTCACTACAAATTTCGGCACTAAAAATAGTGAGATACCCTTCACACCCTCGGGCGCCGTGGGCGTACGCGCCAAAACCATATGGATGATGTTATCGGTCAAATCATGTTCGCCGTAGGTGATGAAAATCTTTTGCCCAGTCAGACGAAAATGGCCGCCCTCCGGCACCGCTTTCGTGCGTATCGCCGCGAGATCGGAGCCTGCTTGGGGTTCCGTCAAGTTCATCGTGCCGGTCCACTCGCCGGAGATCATCTTCGGCAGATAGCGCTCTTTTAGTTCTGTGCTGGCGCACAGTTGGATGGCTTCAATCGCGCCTTGCGTCAGCATCGGGCAAAGGGAAAACGCCATGTTGCTGGCCACGATCATTTCTTCCACCGGCGTGGAGACCAAGGCGGGAAGCCCTTGTCCGCCATATTCCGGTTCGCAGCGCAGTTGTATCCAACCGCCGTCGACAAATTGCTTGTATGCGGCCTTAAAACCATCGGGCGTTTTCACCGCCCCGTTGCTCCATTGCGATCCCTGCTGATCGCCGCTCCAATTCAGCGGCGCGAGCACGTTCGATGCAAGCTTGCCCGCTTCATCCAGAATCGCGTCAACTAAATCTGGCGTCACTTCTTCGCAGCCGGGTAGCTTCGCAACACTGGCGAGACCAACCATTTCATGCAACACGAACTGCATATCTTTAAGGGGCGGTGTGTAACTCATGGTTTGTCTAGCTCCGCGGTGAAGGCTGGAATAATTTCAAACAGGTCGCCGACCAGGCCGTAGTCAGCCACCTGGAAAATGGGTGCTTCGCCATCTTTGTTGATCGCGACAATGACTTTGCTGTCTTTCATACCGGCCAAATGTTGAATTGCGCCGGAAATTCCGACGGCGATGTAGAGATCCGGCGCGACGACTTTACCGGTTTGGCCCACTTGATAATCGTTCGGCACAAAACCCGAATCCACCGCTGCGCGAGATGCACCGATGGCCGCGCCTAACTTGTCCGCGAGCTTTTCCAGTATCTTGAAATTTTCGCCGTTCTGCATGCCGCGCCCGCCGGAAATCACCACGCGCGCGCCACCCAATTCGGGCCGCTCGGATTTAGTGAGTTCGGAGCCGACATATTCGCTTAAGCTCGCATCTGCGGTAGCGGTTATGGCCTCAATCGCCGCGCTGGTATTGCCGTTTGGGGCAACGCTAAACGCCGCCATGCGCACCGTGATGACCTTTATAGCATCTTTCGATTGCACGGTTGCCAGTGCATTGCCTGCATAAATCGGCCGCACAAACGTGTCGGGTGATTCCACGGAAAGCACGTCGGAAATCTGCGCGACATCCAGCAACGCCGCCACGCGCGGCATGATGTTTTTTCCCGACGTGGTCGCGGGCGCGAGGATGTGCGTGTAGCCCGAAGCGCAGGAGATAATCAAGCTGGCGACATTTTCCGCCAAGCCATGACCGTATTGCGCGGCGTCGGCGATCAACACTTTGCTGATGCCAGTGATTTTTGAGGCGCCTTCAGCCGCCGCCTGACACTGATGGCCGGCCACTAAAATCGTGATTTCCCCGCCGATTTTTTGTGCGGCGCTGACGGCGTTGCCCGTGCTGGCTTTGAGCGATCCGTTGTCGTGTTCTGCAATAACCAAAATACTCATTTAGATGACCTTCGCTTCGTTCTTGAGTTTCGCCACGAGTTCCTGCACGTCCTTCACCATCATGCCGCCTTTACGCTTGGCGGGCTCGGCGACTTTCAGCATCATCAGACGCGGCGTCACGTCCACGCCAAGATCGGCGGGCTTGACCACGTCGAGCTGCTTTTTCTTGGCCTTCATAATATTCGGCAAGGTGGCGTAGCGTGGTTCGTTCAGTCGTAGGTCGGTGGTGATGATGCCCGGCAATTTGATGGCGATGGTTTCCAAGCCACCGTCCACTTCGCGGGTGACTTTGGCCTTGCCGTCGGCGATTTCCACCTTCGATGCGAACGTCGCCTGTGGCCAACCCAGTAAGGCCGCAAGCATTTGACCGGTTTGGTTTGAATCGTCGTCGATGGCTTGTTTGCCAAGGATGATGAGTTGCGGCGATTCTTTCGCGGCAACGGCCTTCAGCAATTTCGCGACCGCCAGCGGCTGCAACTCCGCATCGCTTTCCACCAGAATTGCGCGGTCGGCGCCCATGGCCAGCGCGGTGCGCAAGGTTTCCTGACATTGGGTCACTCCTAGAGAAACCGCGACTATCTCAGTGACGATGCCTTTCTCTTTCAGACGGACGGCCTCCTCAACGGCGATTTCATCAAACGGGTTCATGGACATTTTGACATTGGCGAGATCGACGCCGGAACCATCCGCTTTGACGCGGACTTTCACGTTGTAATCGATGACGCGCTTGACTGCGACGAGCGCTTTCATAGCCAGATTGCCTTAGCGAAGTAAAATATGATTTTACCATTCCGCTGCATCGGACACCAAACCGCCGAGACAGGCGCGCTGTAACCCATTAAAATAGAGGTTTGCTCAAAAGAGATGCTATGAACGTTCTCGACCAATTCAAACTAGACGGCAAAGTTGCGTTGATCACCGGCGGTTCCCGCGGCCTGGGACTGGAAATCGCCGTAGGGCTGGTCCAAGCAGGTGCTAAAGTTGCCCTCATGGCACGACGCGAAAAATATTTCGAGGAGGCGCGCGCCGAATTGCCCGATGCCCACTGCGTGCTTGGCGACGTCAGCAACGAGGCTGACGTGCAGCGCGTCGTGGCGGAAACCCAAGCCAAGCTCGGCCCCATCGGCATCCTGGTGAACGCCGCCGGTATTGCCTGGGGCGCGCCCGCGCTAGAA
>JBDSJK010000446.1:0-4962 GCA_039917535.1 Burkholderiales bacterium | reverse complement strand
TGAGCCACAGCGCACCGGCGCCCAAATTTTTCTCATCATCCAGCGCGCGCGACGAACTCCAATAGCCTCCACGCGCTGAGCCACTGAATCCCCAACGTTCCCAAAACTTTCGGCTGCCGGTTTCTTCTTCGCTGGACACGGCGGCGGGCGTCATCGCTGGGGTCGTGGCGGGTTCGTCTGCCGGTTCGGTCTTGGCTTCGGGCTGTGGCGCTGTTTCCGGCACAACGGGATCGCTTTGCGCCACGCGCATCAAGTTGATTTCGTAGCTTTGCGCAAGTTGGTGCTGCATGGAAATTGGTTCTGCGGCTAGGCTGGGCATGAATACTTGCAACAGCAGCGCGAGTGAGGAAAAAAAAGGTTTACGCAGCGTTATGATATTCATATGGAATCATATGGGCATGTGATGGGTAATGGCCTTGACTGCGCCTATCCGCAAGGGACAGAAATATTTTTTGAAGGCATCCTAACATACTAACGGACGCAGGTTTTATTGTGAAGCCAATTCCGGCGCTACCGATTGCGAGACCGCCCGACTCGGTTCACAATGAGAGCGTTATTCACCGTCAAGTCCACCCCTCGTGTAATCACCATAAGTTTGTCGCCCAATAATTTGCGCAGGAGGAGATCATGCCCAAGTACAGCACTGAAGCAGTCAGGACCATTGCCCTCGTAGGCCACGCGGGCGCCGGCAAAACGAGCCTCGCAGAAGCGTTGCTCCATAAAGCCGGCGCCATCACCACACCGGGAACGATTGAGCGCGGCAGCACGGTTTGCGATTTCGATCCGCTGGAAAAACAGCATCAACATTCTCTCAATTCTTCTGTTATTCATTTTGATGACCAAGGCACCCACGTTCATCTGATCGACACGCCGGGATACCCGGACTTCATGGGGCAGGCTATCGGCGCCTTGCCCGCTGTGGAAACCGCGGCGATCGTTATCAATGCACAAAACGGTATCGAACTCATCACCAACCGCATGATGCAATGGGCGGAAAAGCGCAAGCTGTGCCGCGCGATTATTATCAACAAAATCGACGCGGAAAATATCAATTTGCCCGCTTTGCTGGCGAATATTCAAGAGGTATTTGGTAAGGAATGTTTGCCGATCAATTTGCCGGCGGACGGCGGCAAAAAAGTCGTCGATTGTTTTTTCAACCCGTCTGGCACGGCGGATTTTTCATCGGTGCAAGCCGCTCACAACGCCATCATCGACCAAACCGTCGAAGTCGATGAAGCCCTCATGGCGCTATATTTGGAGCAAGGCGAAGTCAGCCCGGAACAGTTGCACGCGCCGTTTGAAAAGGCGCTGCGCGAAGGCCATCTCATCCCGGTATGCTTTGTGTCGGCGCGGACCGGCGCGGGCGTGGCGGAGTTGTTCGATATTTTCGCCAAGCTGATGCCCAATCCGCTGGAAGGCAATCCGCCCTTATTCGTGACCGGCGAAGGTGATAAGGAGGAAGAATTTCATTCGTCGCCCGATCCCAAGCTGCATGTGTTGGCTCACGTTTTTAAGATCAGCGTGGATCCGTTTGTCGGCAAACTCGGCGTGTTTCGTGTCCATCAAGGCACGATCACCAAAGACAGCCAACTCTATATCGGCCACGCGCGTAAACCCTTCAAGGTGGGCCATTTGTTCATGCTGCAGGGCAAGGAGCATGTGGAAGTCGATGCGGCGATTCCCGGCGACATCGCCGCTGTCGCGAAAATCGACGACATCGAGTTCGATTCCGTGTTGCACGATTCGCCGGAAGATGAACATATTCACCTGCGGCCGTTGGAATTTCCCAATCCCATTTACGGCATCGCCATCGAGCCGAAAAAGCGCGGCGACGAACAGCGGCTGCACGACATTCTCGCCAAGTTATCGGCGGAAGACCCGTGTTTTCAAGTCGAGCTTTCGCCCTCGACCAACGAAACGATTTTGCGAGGGCTCGGCGATTTGCACATGCGCACCATGCTGCAGAAAATGTCGGAAACCTACAAAATGGAAGTCGTCACCCATCCCCCGCGGATCGCCTATCGCGAGACGGTCACGGCGAACGCGGAAGGCCATCATCGCCACAAAAAACAAACCGGCGGGGCAGGGCAGTTCGGCGAAGTATTTTTGCGCATCGAGCCGCTGCCGCGCGGTACGGGTTTCGAATTCGTCGATAAGGTCTATGGCGGCGCGATTCCTCACCAGTTCATCCCCGCCGTGGAAAAGGGTGTGCGCATGGTGTTGGAATCCGGGCCGCTTGCGGGCTACCCCGTGCTGGACGTGCGCGTCACGGTCCACGACGGCAAGAGCCATCCGGTGGATTCCAAAGAAATCGCATTCGTCAGCGCGGGCAAAAAAGCGTTTCTCGACGCCATTGAAAAAGCCCGCGCGATTATTCTTGAACCCATAGTCAACATCCAGATAACCATTCCGGATCAGCATATGGGTGACATAACCGGCGATTTGTCGTCGCGCCGCGGCCACATCACCGGCACCGAATCGGCGCGCGCCAATATTTCCACCATCGCCGGGCGTGTGCCGTTGTCGGAAGTCAGCGACTACCAATCGAAGCTGAAATCCATCACCGGCGGTACGGGTTCTTACGCGTTGGAGTTGTCGCACTACGAAGCGGTTCCGCCCAATGCACAACAGCAATTGATCGCACAATTCAAAGCCACGCGGCCCCAGGCGAAGGACGAAGACTAGCAAATTCGTCGCCGCCTACCAGCTTCCTCCCTTTCACGAGGAGATTGAGGTGGGGATGGGTTCAGGACGCTGAATCACCATAAGGGTGAGCGTTGCAAACCCATCCCCCTTGCAGGGCGCGCTTCCCGCTACATCGGGAAGCCGTTCAACGGGCGCGGCGCATGCTCCGCGAAATCCCCGTCTCACCCTTCCCCTTGAAAGGCAAGGAGTTTATCACTGCCACGAGCCACAACCAGCGCGGCTGGTGGCAGGGCATGCCTGGAACGGCGCGCCGTGCTTGGCTAGCGCCATGCCGTGATGTTGTAACAGTCTGTAACAAGCGCCGTTTGGGTCAACTTTCGCTGTAAGCTAATCGTTATCGGAAGATGATGGGCGCAATAGTGCGCTCGGTTTGCGAGCCGGAGATCCGAACATGAAACTACATACGATTTATACCGCTGCGGCGCTGGCCGTGGCTTTGTTTGCCGGCGTGGCTTCTGCCGATCCGCCGGCGCGGGTGGGGCGCCTGAGTTTGGTTGAGGGCGCGGTGTCGTTTTCCGTGGGTGGTGAAGGCGGCAATGACAACTGGTCGGCCTCAAAATTGAATTGGCCGATCACCGAGGGAAACCGTTTGTACGCCGATTCCGGCTCGCGGGCGGAGGTGAACATTGGCGCATCGTCGCTGAGACTCACGGAAAAAACCGCCGTGGAATTCGTGCGTTTTGACGATCAGCGCATTGAGGCCGATCTGACGCAAGGTTCGCTCAATCTGACGCTAAAAAATTGGGATCGCGGGGATGATTTCATCGTCACGACGCCGACCCTGCGCGTCACCTTTAACCACAATGGCCGTTATCGGATCAGCGTCAGTGACGCGGGCGAAGCAGCCATGGTGGCGGTGCGCCAGGGCGAAGCACAGGTGGTGAACGGTCGTTCGCGCTTCAACATTATTGCGCCCCAACAGGCCACGCTGAACGGCGGGGATGGCGAGCAGGTGAATATCGTGCGCGCCAATGCTGAAGACGACTTCGAGCGCTGGGCGGCTGATCGTGATCGCCGCCAAGAGGTGGCCTATTCCTCGCGCTATGTCGCGCCGGACACACTGGGGTTGTATGAGCTGGATCGCTACGGAAATTGGCGCGATGTGGGCGACTACGGCCCGGTGTGGGTGCCAAGCAGCGTCGCCGTCGGCTGGGCGCCCTATCGTTACGGCCACTGGGCCTGGGTTGCGCCCTGGGGCTGGACCTGGGTGGACGAAGCGCCGTGGGGCTTCACGCCATTTCACTACGGCCGCTGGGTGTATTTGGACAGTTACTGGGCCTGGGCTCCGGGGCGCATAATCGCGCGTCCCGTCTACGCGCCGGCCTTGGTAAGCTTTATCAGCGCACCGGGATTCAGCGTCTCGGTGAATATCGGTAACCCCTGCGGCTGGATACCACTCGCGCCGCGGGAAGCGTACTATCCCTATTATCAAACCAGCCAGACCTATGTGCGGAGCATCAACGTGTCCCACGTCAATGTGACCAACGTCAATGTGACCAACGTCAATGTCGTTCAAGGCGATTATCGCAACCGGCATGCGCCCGGCGGTGTGACCCTCGTCGCGCCGAACGTGATGTTGGGCAGCCTGCCCGTTGCGCGTGCGGTGTTGCCCGTTGAACGGCACATACTGCGCGACATCGCCCGTATCGCGCCGCCGTTGCCGCCCTTGCCCTTGATCGGCGCGTCGGTGCCGCGCCCGGTGTTTGCGCGGCCGGAGGGACGTGACGCCCGTGACCATCGCGATAACCGAGATCGCAGTCAGCAAGAGCGCGAAGAACGGCGACGCCCTGAGCACAAATTCCAAACCGGCGCCGGGCCCGTGCCCCAAGCACCGGTTATCGAACGCGAACGGCCAAGACCCATAAACAATCAAGATAATGGCCGCGATCAAGATCGCAATCGCGATGAACGGCGTCGCCCGCCCCGCGCAGATGTCCGGATTCCGCCCCATGAGGTCGATACCCGCGTACCGTTCGTCGAACCGGCCCCCGTGGTTCGCAGCGTGCCTGGCCCATCGGCGCCACTGCCCATGCCGGGTAACGTGATTCGCGACGCCCAGCGCGAACGTCCCGTTATCCGTCCTGTACCGCCATCGTCTGCGCCTTTGCCGATACCAAGCAATATTGGCCGGGATGCGCAACGGCCACAGCCCGCTAGGCCTATCATGGGCGAACGGCCTGATGCAGATCAGGGGCAAGATCAAGACAGCCAGGTGATACGCCGAGCATCTCCAGGTATGGTTCAGCCGCGTTGAGA
>JBDSJK010000445.1:0-4024 GCA_039917535.1 Burkholderiales bacterium | reverse complement strand
CGTTATCACACCTGGCGTGATGAGCTGCTGGAAGCCGTCAACAGCTATCGGGAGTGGCTGGAAAAAAATGGCGAACTGGATGCGCAGCACTCGGTGCGCTTCTATGAATTGTGCGAATCGATACGTGAAGGCCGCTTGTCGCTGGCTTTTGTCGCGGAATTTTCTCGTGGCAAGAGCGAATTAATCAACGCGTTGTTCTTCTCGGATTTCAAGCAGCGTTTGCTGCCATCCGATGTGGGCCGCACCACGATGTGCCCGACAGAAATCTATCACGATACCACTGAAGCGCCCTATCTACGCCTGCTTCCGATTGAATCTCGTTATCGTGACGAATCTATTGCGCAACTTAAAAACATGCCCGTGGAATGGGTGAAGATTCGCTTGAATCTTGATTCCGCGACCGATATGAAAAACGCCATGCAGAGGTTGGCGGAATCGAAAAAGATATTCACGCTGGAAGCGCGCATGATGGGTTTGCTTGCTGACGATTACGTCAGCAAGGGCGACGAGGAACTGGAAACCGTTGAAGTTCCCGCGTGGCGTTACGCATTGGTTAATTATCCTCATCACTTGTTGACGAACGGCATCTCCATCGTTGATACGCCCGGCTTGAACGCGCTGGGACTTGAGCCTGAACTCACGTACAACACTATCCCCAATGCTCATGCCGTGTTGTTCCTGCTTGGCATTGATACGGGTGTGACGAAATCCGATTTGGAAGTCTGGCAAAAATACGTGCAGCGTAGTCATTCGCGCCGCATCGCGGTACTGAACAAGATCGACTTGATGTGGGATGACCTTAAAACCGAGCAAGAAATTACCGCTGGCGTGAATCGCCAGATCGACGATACCGCACGGTTACTGGAGTTAAGTAAGGACAATGTGCTGGCGATCTCGGCACAAAAAGCGCTGATCGGTAAAATCAAGAATGATTCGGAACTGCTCCGGCGCAGCGGCATCGAGCGCTTGGAAAAAATATTGGCTAAAGATCTCATTCCGTCGAAACAAAAGATCATCAGCCGCGCCATCATGGCGGAAATCGGCACGATGATGATCGCCTCACGAGAAAGCCTGAAGCGGCGCATTAACTCCAGCCAAGAATCCGCTGACGAGATCATGAGCCTGGCGGGGCGCAACAAGAACATTACCACTAAGCTCCGGGAAAAAATCACTAAAGATCGCCGCGTATACATGGCGTCGGTGGAGGAATACAAATACAAGCGTACGGATTTTAAGAGCCAACGCGACGTATTGATTGAAATGTTGAACCCCGCGAAGTTGGATTTCGTTTTGGGTGTAAGCCGCGATGCGATCGAAGGAACTTGGACCACGCTAGGCCTGTCCCGATCCATGCAAGCGTTGTTCGATTCCATCAGCAAGGAGTTCTATCGCGTTCACGCCCTGAGCGAAACCATGAAGCTCACGATGCAAGAGTCCTATGACTATTTTCATCAGACGTACAAATTCGAGAAGATGAATCTACCGGGTTTGGATCTGGAAAATATTCGCTTGAAGCTCCAATTGTTGATGCACGAAACTCAGGGATTTTGCCGTGATCCGGTCAATGTCATGACGGAAAAAAGTTTCCTCATCAAGCGTTTTTACGGCAGCCTCGTCACTCAAGCACAACAACTCTTTGCGGACGCGCGTGCCGAGTGCGAGCGCTGGTTGAAAATGGTGCCGTTGCCTTTGGAAATGCAAATTAAAGAACATAAGAACCACCTCGAGACGCGACTGGGCAACCTCGCCAAAATCAACGATAACTCAAACGCCTTGCAAGACAATATGGTGCGATTAAAATCGGAGCAAGGCGAACTGCTGCTGCAGACACAACTGATTGAACGATTGATCGGTCGGCTCGATCTCAGCGAGCCGCAAACTTCCTAAATGGTGTCGTTGTAATCGTTAACGCTTCACGGCGTCCAGACCGCTCTTGAGGCGTTCAATACCTTCAGCCAGCCGCGCCACGGAACTGGCGAAACACCAGCGCAAATAACCTTCTCCCTCGGGACCAAACGCTAAGCCAGGGGCCAATCCCAACCGGGCGGTGGTGACCAGTTGTTTGGCGAAACTCACACTGTCCGTCATGCCGTCGATCCCCAGAAAAACGTACATTGCGCCCGGCGGCGCGGCGGCATTGATACCCGGTAGATGACTAAGTTCGCCAACGAGAAAGTTGCGCGCCGTATGCAAGCGTTGTAAAAATTCTTGCGTGATGGTTTCGCCCTGTTCGAGCGCAACAATACCGGCCTGCTGAACGAAACTCGGCGCGCAAGAGGTGTTATATTCGATCAGCTTGGCAAACTGTTCGGTGAGCAAGGGCGGGGCGACAATCCAACCTAGGCGCCAGCCCGTCATGAGCCAAGATTTGCTGAAGCTATTGGTGCTGACCACTCGATCCTCCGCGTTGCAGATATCGAGAAACGACGGCGCGACTGCTGAACTTTCGGAAAAATATAGCCGTTCATAGACATCATCGGCGATGATCCAAATGCCAAGCTTTCGGCAGAGATCGAGCACCATTTGTTGGCTGGCGCGATCCATGGTCCAGCCCGTGGGATTGTTCGGCGAATTGATAATAACGGCGCGGGTCCCGGGCGTTAATGCTGCCAGGAGCCGCGCCAGATCTAGCTTCCAGCCTTGTGCATAGTGAAGCGGGACGCGGGTCACAGCCGCCCCTATTATCTTTGGCGCTTCGGCAACATTGGGCCAAACAGGGGTTACGATGACGACACGATCGCCTGGATCGAACAGCGCTTGGTAAACCAACATCAACGCGCTCACGCCGGAACTGGTGACGGCGATTTGGTTCGCGTTCACCCCGCGATGTAAGCGCGAGACGTAGCGTGCGATGGCCTCGCGCAAGGTGGGTACGCCGAGGTTTTGCGTGTAGAAGGTCGCGCCGGAATCGAGCCCTTGTTTCGCGGCGTTGCGAATCAACTCCGGCGTGACTTGATCGGGCTCTCCGAACCAAAATGCGAGCACGTCGCTTAGGCCCATGCCCGCGTTTGCAACTTCGCGGATCTTGGATTCTTCGATGCGGTTGAGGGTCGCGCGGCCCTGGGTGGTGGCGTTTAGCGGGGGGATAATATGCGGCAAATTCATCAGCTTTATGTGGTTTGTTGGCAACTGTTGCTATAGATATTTTACTCTTGCCCAAAGATTGCATAAAATGAGACAAGTAAATCATGTGCCTAGAGTATATTGTTCGTGCTGTTTAGGCAAAATTCGTGTGGTTGACTGCGCACAGACTTAGGGGATTCGCAATGAGTGAAAAAAATGCAGGCAGTAATTTTCTGTTGGCCGGCGTCGATGACGGTTACGCCGAAACCAAAGTTGTGTCGCGTGGCGAAAAGGTGCGCATCGCATCGTTGGCTCGCGCCGGGCTATTTGGCTTGTCCAATATGGGCAGCGAGGACAAGGTCGGCGGCAGCTATGAATCCGACGGCCGCAAGTTCACTGTGAGTGAAAAAATCGAAGGCGAAGAAACCCGCTTCGATGATTTTCCGATTTCCGATTTGAACCGCGTCATCATTCATCACGCGCTGCGTCTCGCCGGCATGGGCGGAAAGAAAGTTCGCATTGCAACGGGATTACAGGTTTCCACTTATTTCAAGAATGACGAGCGTAATGAAGAGCTGATCAAGCTCAAGCAAGCGTCGTTACTGAAAGAAGTCAAAGCGCTCGATGGCGGTCCCTGCGCCGAGATTGTCGACCATATCGTATTGCCGGAAGCGGTAGCGTCGTGGTTCGATTACGCTTTCGACGATAAAGGCAACCAGATCGAAATGGAAGGCCCGTGCGGCGTGATTGATGTCGGTGGCAAAACCACCGACTGTGTCACCGTGTTGGAGGGGCACCAAATTGACCACGCTCGCTCCGGCACCGGCGACGTCGGCGTGATGGATATTTACGAAAGCATCGGCAGTAAACTCCGCTCCCAATTCGGCGATGGCATCATTTCGCGCAGAGTGTTCGATCAAGCGGTTCGCACCGGCACGGTGAAGCGCTTTGGCAAACCGCA
>JBDSJK010000444.1:0-3395 GCA_039917535.1 Burkholderiales bacterium | reverse complement strand
AGACTCCTGCGCAAGTTGGACCGCTATGTCGCCGCCACACAAGGCGCGCTGCGCCCGGCGCCAAGTCCTGCCAGGATGATGGCTACCGTCCTCGTCTCGGCAGTGTTGGCCGGCAGCGCCCTGATGGCAACTCATGCCGAAGCGCAACAAGGCGAGTACACCGGCGTGCAAGCCAAGCACGGCGCGCCTCTACAGCCAGCATTGCGCCGGCTGCCATGGTGACAAGCTCGAAGGCAAGGGCAACGTCCCGGCGCTGCCGGGCGAGGCGTTCCTCAAGCGCTGTGCAGACAGCGGTCATACGGTAGACGATGTGTTCTACATCATACGTGCCTTCATGCCCTACAACGAACCCGGCAAGCTCTCTAATCAGCAGTACGTCGAGATCCTGGCCTATGTACTCAAAGTCAACGGCCTTGCCGCCGGTGCCACAGCGCTGTTTTCCGATGCCAGCGTGATTCAACGGCTTGCCTTCGGTCGTCACCAAGCCCTAGCGGGCTGTCATGGATACCGTTGCTCCAACCACCCACCGAGAGGAGAATGATCATGTCACGCAAAACCCTCAGTATGTTGAGTGCCAGTGTTGTCGTCGTCTCGATCGCCGGTGCTTCGTTCGCCAATGCGCAAGACCAGAACAATCCGTTGCACCCGAGCTTCGCGCTAACAAGCGTGGCCAATGGCTGGCACGCCACCGCACGCGGGTCGGCACAACGCTACTTGGATGCACGCAATCCACTGCATCCTTCCTACGCTCGCAACTAGACAAGCGCAACGGGCGTAGTAGTCGTCACCACACGTCCTTCTACGCGATGCAAGCCCATTCGTACCTTTCATTCTTGCAGAAAAGGCCGAATGAGATGACAATCGAGTTCGTATCGGCAATCGGTTACGCGTCGTTTTCAGTGCCCGCTTGATCGACCACCGACTTCGGACAGCGATGAAAGAGCGACCCACCATACTCGTCGTGGATGATCAGGCCAACAACCGCAAGTTGTTGGCTGATCTGTTATCCATCAAAGGCTATGCGGTAGTCACCGCCTCAGGTGGCAAAGAGGGTTTGGCCAAAGTGCACAGTGTGCGGCCCGATCTGGTGTTGCTGGATATCATTATGCCCGATCTCAGCGGCTATGATGTTTGTAAGAAAATCCGCGCCGATACGAGCATCGGCATCCTACCCGTAGTGATGGTCACCGCGCTCGATCCCGCGCAGGAAAGAATTAAAGGGTTGGAAGCCGGCGCCGACGATTTCTTGACTAAACCCATTAATCAGCCCGAACTCCTTGCCCGCGTTAAGTCCTTGCTGCGGATCAAAAGCCTGTACGACACCGTGCAGGAGCAAAGTGCGGAACTGAGCGAACTTAACGCCGGCCTAGAAAAGCGCGTGCAAGAGCAGATCGGCCAGCTGCAGCAGTTGGCTCAACTGAAGCGCTTCTTCCCGCCGCAACTTGCTGAGCTTATCGTTGCCGGGGATATAGATGATCCGCTGCAAACGCGGCGCCGCGAGGTGACGGTGGCATTCCTGGATCTGAGAGGGTTCACCGCATTTGCCGATACTTCCGAGCCCGAGGAAGTGATGGGGTTGTTGCGCAACTACCACCGTGAGATGGGCGAATTGATTCACGCACATGGCGGAACGCTGGAGGAAATGAGCGGCAACTCGATGATGGTGATTTTCAATGATCCGGTCATCGTCGAAGACCCGGCGGCGCGGGCGGTGCGCATGGCTCTGGCCATGCAACAACATTTTGACGAGCTGATTGTGCCCTGGCGCAAGCGCGGGCACGACATCACACTGGGCATCGGTATTGCGCACGGTTATGCAACCATCGGCACGATCGGCTATGAAGCGCGCCTGGGTTACGGCGTGATCGGGCGCGTCACCAATGTGGCGGCGCGCTTGTGCAAAGAGGCCGAGCCGGGCCAAATTCTGGTGAGCGCGCCGGTGCATACGCTAGTGGAATCGGTCGTGAACACCAAGGAGGTGAAGCGACTGGATTTGAAAGACTTTGCGCGGCCCGTGGCGGCCTTTCGGATCCTAGGCCTCAAGTCTGGAGCGGTGGCCGAGGAGAGCGATCAATGGACGTTAAAGGTATTCACCCTTGGCCAGTTCAGTTTGCTCAAGAAGGGCGAACCGCTTGCCTTCAGCCGTAAAGTACAAAGGAAGCCGCTCGATCTGCTGCGACTCCTGATCGCCTTTGGCGGGGTCCAGGTCGAGACGACGAGACTGATGGAATTGCTGTGGCCTGAAGCGGAAGGCGATGCTGCGAAAATTTCTTTTGACAGTAATTTGTACCGCCTTCGCAAACTGATTGACGTGGACGATATGTTGACCCTTGCCGAAGGCAAGATTTCCCTTGACGTGAGCAGATGTTGGGTGGACGCCCGCGCGTTCGAAGAGCTGGTCGACCGAATCGAAAGCGCGTCCCGCGCGTCCCCCCCATCTAGTGATGATTGGCACGCAAACTGCACAAAAGAGCTGTTGCGCTTGTACACGGGACATTTCTTGGGTAAGGAATCGCAGGAATCGTGGACCATCTCCACGCGGGACCGGCTCAAGGCAAAGTTCCTGCGCGCCGTTACGATTCTCGGCACGCACCTCGAGCAACGCAAGGAATGGGAGCAGGCTATTTCGCTCTACTCCCGCGCACTGGAGATGGATAATCTCGCGGAGAGCCTCTACCGCCGCCTCATGACTTGTTATCGCGAGCAAGGCGAGCCCGCCGAAGCGCTCAACGTTTACCGGCGCTGCCGCGACATGCTGTCGATCATTCTCACCATGAAGCCCTCCCCCGAAACGGAAAGCGTGCGTCAGACGCTGGGGCAAATAGCACGTTAAAGCAGCCCGCCGGCCAGCCAGGTGCAACGAGGCTGCGCCCCACGTTTGCACCGCTCCGCTCGTGCTTAATTCATGCTACGAGGCGCCGCGCCCGGCCTAGAATTAGGCGAGCCCCGCGCTGGGAGCGAGTGTGAGTTTGTTTTCACAATCCACTCCGGCTAGCCCTGCGCCCAGAACTTTGCGTTGGCCCCCAGGGACCCCCAATCAATGATCCAGTCGGCGTCGGCGATTACATCGAGATGGGTACCGTTAAATACCGCGGGGTAAACGGCTTCCACCGTGGCGTTGCTCCTCTGACGAAATGGATGCGGGAAAGCTGAGAGGTGGCGCATGCACTTTCTTTCATATGTTGGGACTCCTGCGTAACGATCGCATTCCAATGAATGGCCGATCCTCTGCACAAACCAGACCGTTGCGCTGAACGATTACTTGAACTAGTTTTCACACAGCCTCGGTCGTTTCGGGTCGTTAGGGTCGGTTTTATGAGCCCGGCCGACTCCGCTGGTTCCGTGACGTTCGATTATTTCCGAGAAAAGACATCAAAGCTTAGGTAACGAAGTTT
>JBDSJK010000443.1:0-17998 GCA_039917535.1 Burkholderiales bacterium | reverse complement strand
ACCGTCACGCCGATTTCATCGGCGACGATCATGTCGCCCGGATGCACCAACACGCCGCCACAGGTGATCGGCACGTTCACTTCCACATCGCTCTTGCGGCCGGAGAACATGGTGTGGGTGCCGCGCGCTGTGATGGCGCGAGTGTAGATTTGAAATTTGAGATCGCGCAATTCATCCATGTCGCGGCCCGCGCCGTCAATAATCGCTCCGGCCACGCCGCGCTGCATGCACAGCGCGCCCATCAAGCCGCCCCATACGGAGGTTTCCGTATCGCCGAACGCATCGACGACGATCACATCCCCCGGTTGCGCGATCTCCAGCGCCGCGAGTGGGTCTTGCAGATCACCGGCCGAGAGCCTGACGGTCAG
This sequence comes from Burkholderiales bacterium, assembly GCA_039917535.1. Lineage (GTDB taxonomy): Bacteria > Pseudomonadota > Gammaproteobacteria > Burkholderiales > JALYOK01 > JBDSJK01. The sequence continues at coordinate 17,630 of JBDSJK010000443.1, read as the reverse complement.
TGCCACGCCCACTAGCTTGCCGGGGAAAATTGGTTTGATGCCGCTGTGCATCACATTGCTGCGGCCTTGCACGTCGGCGAATACGCAGGACGCGCTATAGCATTTCGCAACATCGCGGAAGGCTTGGATCATGGCGGCGTTGGGACGAACGGTGGAACTCATGGGCCTCACTCCTGTTGATTGCTGATGAATTTTTAGAGATATTATCACGGCTTAAACATTGAAAATTCCCTATGTCTGGTAATCGAACTTGCTAAAATACGCCACTGACCCGCCTGGAGTATTTCAATGACGACCGGACTCATCCATCCCGAATTTATCGTAGAAACCGAGTGGCTTGCCGAGCATTTGAACGAGCTTAAGGTTCGCGTGCTCGATTGCACGACTCATCTCGTGCCACCTATGAAAGGTGGCCCGTACGACGTGGTTTCTGGTCGCGGCGATTTTGAGAAGGGTCACATTCCCGGCGCGGGCTTCGTTGATATCGACAACGACATTTCCGACAGGAATCAAGATTTGCATTTTATGATGCCGGCACCGAAGGAATTCGCCGAAGCGATGGGTAAGTTGGGCGTGGGAGATGACACGCAAGTCATTCTGTATTCGACCGCCAATCATTGGTGGGCGACGCGCGTGTGGTGGATGCTGCGCGTGTTTGGTCACGATTATGCAGCCGTGCTTAACGGCGGTTACCAGAAATGGTCGCGTGAAGGCCTGTCTGTAGAACAAGGCCCAGCGAGGCTCTCTAATCAAGCACGCTTCACACCCAAGTACCGTGGCGGTCACGTGGTAGGCAAAGCCGAAGTGCGCGATGCAATTGGTGCGCAGGACGTTTGCACTCTCAATGCGTTGCGCCCTGATCAGCACGCGGGCACGGGCGGCACGGTCTACGGACGGCTGGGCCACATCAAAGGCAGCGTCAATGTCGCGGCGGTGAACGTCGTCGACGCCAACAACGAATTCAAACAGCCGGACGAACTACGTACGATGTTTGCCGATGCGCTTGCCAAGCCACGAGTCATCACTTATTGCGGCGGTGGCATTGCGGCATCGAGCGCGACCATGATGCTCACCATGCTGGGACACAATAACGTTCAGCTTTATGATGCGTCGCTTTCTGAATGGGCGCCTGATCCATCGTTGCCGATGGAAGTGGGCTGATAGGATAGGGTGCCACCCTACATCTCATAACAAATAGCCGGAGAAAATTGAATGACGTTACAACAGCTAGTAGCCATCGAGTTACCTATTATTCAAGCACCCATGGCCGGCGTACAAGGCAGCGCGCTTTGTGTCGCGGTCAGCAATGCGGGTGCGCTGGGTTCGTTACCGTGCGCGATGCTGAGCATTGACGGAATGCGCAAGGAACTGGCCGTAATAAAAGCCCAAACCAACAAGCCATACAACGTGAATTTCTTTTGTCATCAACCGCCGATCGCTAGCGCGGAACGTGAGGCGACTTGGCGCACCGCGCTAGCGCCTTACTACAAAGAATTTGGCATCGATGCGGCCAGCATTCCTGCCGGGCCGGGACGGACACCGTTCAGCGCCGAATCCACCGATCTGCTTAGCGAATTTAAGCCGCCGATTGTGAGCTTTCATTTTGGCTTGCCGTCGCCAGAATTACTGGCGCGGGTTCGCTCATGGGGCGCAAAGATTCTATCGTCAGCCACGACGGTAGACGAAGCCCGTTGGCTAGAAGCGCGCGGCGTGGATGCGATTATTGCGCAAGGTTTAGAAGCCGGCGGCCATCGTGGGATTTTCTTGTCGGAAGATCTAACGACTCAAATGGGCACCTTCGCGTTGTTGCCACAAATCGTCAAGGCGGTGAATGTGCCCGTGATTGCGGCGGGCGGGATCGCCGACGCAAAGTCTGTTGCGGCAGCCATAGCGCTCGGCGCCGTGGGCGTGCAAATCGGCACGGCCTATCTGCTCTGTCCCGAAGTTTCCACTACTGAAATCCATCGTGCCGCGCTGAAAAGCGAGGCGGCAAAACACACCGCGCTAACTAACCTTTTTACCGGCCGGCCGGCGCGCGGAATTGTTAATCGAGTGATGCGAGAGCTTGGCGCTATAAATTCCCCGCCACCTGCTTTCCCGTTGGCGACGGCGGCCATCGCGCCACTCCGCGCGAAAGCCGAGAGCCTTGGAAACGGCGATTTTTCGCCACTGTGGTCGGGCCAAAATGCCACAGGTTGCGAGGAAACACCCGCGGCGGAGCTTACGTGGAAGTTAGCGGCTGGGGTACTGCGAGTTACCCTGGCTTGCTCAGTGGCGAGGAATGCTTTGGAGCCGCTAGGGTGCGGGTTGTAGCGTTCTCGCCAAGGCCTGGTAGGGGCCGCAATGCATTTGCGCCCCTACCGAGCGGAATCGCAATCAATAGTGCGGAAATGCGATAGCAGCTTCCGTCGTATAGCGATTCGTTTAGCGAGCAGGCGGCTGCTTTGTTCCAGCAGATTGACGGTGAAGAAAAATGTGACACCAGCAACGACGTTGTGAAGGTAGTCGTGCATTGCATGATTCTATTTTAGCGCCTTCCGCCTCCCTTTGATCCGTTCAACGAGCAGGAGACTACGTTGTTCAACAAATAGACGGTGAAGAAAAACGTGCCGCCGGGAACGCAGTTGCGATGGTCGTGGCCATCGCATGATTCTTCTTGTAACGACCCCCGCATACGGCGGAAGGCGCTATCGCTTTTCCGCCTTACTAGCTGATTATTGGGCAAGCGCGTCACTTTTGTCGCGGTGAAGGCGCTACACCCAGTTGCGATCCAGCAGCGGTATTAATGTTTCGGGTACCTCGATCATACTGTTCTTTTGCTTGTGACACTTGCGCTCTAAGACTGTTAACCCCCGGGCTAGGGGGCAGCCCATTTAAAATGCCTTCGGCGTTCTCAACGTGTTGGTTTGCCAAGGACAATGGACCAACGTTAGCTTCGGAAGTGGCCCATGCCAGTTCAGTCCAGACGTTTGTGGTTGTCTTTGTGAATGCGTCATAGCCCGGATATTTCGAGAAAATGTCTAGCGCCTTCTGATATTCAACGCGACCAGACTCGGGGTGCCCTTGAATAAATTGGAGATTAGCTGTCATGCGCAATGCGGCAATTTCCGTATTGAAATCCTTAGCCGCCTGGATCGAATATTTGAGAAATTCACTAACCCCTGCTAAGTCGTATGAATTCTGAAGAGCGATCGCAATAGCGTAATACTCCGTGCCAGAAACTGAGTCCACCGGCAACTTTTTCGCAAATTCCGCTGCTTGCCTGGCTAACAATGCATTTTCCTGATTCAGAAAACCGCTGACCAGAGCCATCGCAGCGGGGTCGCTAGAATACTTCTTCGAAATATCGACGCCTTCCTTAGGTAGCGCTGCGAGGCGCTGCAAAAGACCTCTCAACTCTTGCCGCGTACTCTGAATATCTTGAGCCGCGGTTCGGCGATATGAGACGTATGTCGTACCAAATGAAAACATTAGCGCAATGACAGAGACCATTAAGGAAATATTTTTGTACCAAGGCGTCTTGCTTCCAGTAACAGCAATCTGTAGCGCATCAATCTCCCGCTTCATTAAGTCGAGCGTTTGGTCCAAGTTATCACTCATATTTGCTTCCTCATTCGCGCGTTTGGTGGGTACGACGAGTACACAGGTTCCCTTGCTGCAATTGACGTCGAAAGTTGTTGACGGTGGAAAAGAATGGTGCAACACCGGTTAGTACACGACAATTGCTGGACACGCGAACATTATGATCATCACGTCAGGTGATGGTCAAGCCGGGCGGGCTCTCTGCCTAGGACGTAAGATATCGCCTGGGAGCCGCTGTAGGTGCGGCTATTGGCGTGATTGCCTATAGCGAACGAGCTATCAGTAGTAGGTAAGCTGTCGTGCTTTTCCCCAAAATATTTTGTAGGAGTAAGCGGTGTAGCCGATGATCGCGGGCAGCACGATGGCTACACCGAAGAGAATAATCTTGAGGGATTCCGGCGCGCTGGCGGCTTGCCAAATGGTGATGCGATCGACGACTAGGTACGGAAACAGGCTGAACGCGAGACCGAAAAATGCGAGTATGAACATGCCGACGCTGCAGGCGAACGGCGCCCAGCACCAGCGCTCGAGTCCGCGTTCGTTGCCGCTGGAAGCGTCGTGGGTAAGGCGGCGCAGGAACAAGTAGGCGAGGGCGAACAGCGTGGCCGTCATCAGTGGGATGGGCAGCAGCAAGATGAAGTTGGGCAGGGAGAACCATTTGTCGAAGATGCGCTGGCTGACGAGGGGCGTGGCGATGGACACGGTGGCGACACCTAAGCCGGTGAGCCACAGGCAGCTGCGCGCCCACGCGACGGCGCGGTGCTGCAGGCTGCCTTCGGTTTTCATGATGAGCCAGGTTGCGCCGAGCAGTGCGTAACTTGCGGCGAGGAATAGTCCCGTCAAGAGGCCGAAGGCGATTTGCGCTAAGCCGTATTTGAAGCCGACGATGTACAGCCCGAGCATCACGCCTTGGGCCAGCGATGCCAGCAGCGATCCGGCATAGAACGCGCGGTTCCACCATGGCTTGTGGTGGGCGCGGGCTTTGACGCGAAAATCAAACGCGACGCCGCGAAGAATCAAGCCCACAAGCATCAATGCGACGGGCAGGTAAAGTGAGGTGAGAATCACGCCGTGGGCTACTGGAAACGCCACTAGCAAAATGCCCACGCCGAGCACGAGCCAGGTTTCGTTCGCGTCCCAAAATGGGCCGATGGAGGCGATCATCATGTCTTTTTGCTCGTCGTCCGCATGCCGCAGCAGAATGCCGACGCCCAGATCATAACCGTCGAGGATGACGTAGGCGAGCATCGCCACGCCCATCAGCGCGAGGAAAACGAGAGGCAACCAGCCGCTGGGTTGAGTGAGATCAGGCATGTTGTTGTTCCTTACGTGTTCGCGAGTTGAGGTGTCGCATGTCCATCGTCTTGCGCTCCGTGTTTTGCTTTACGCGCGAGATACAGCACGACGGAAATATAGGCGGCGATTAATGTGAGATACAACGCGAGATACATCGCTAGGGTCGATGCGATCAGGGTGCTTGGCACGTTCGATGCGGCGTCTGCCGTCGTGAGCACGCCGTAAACGAGATAGGGCTGGCGGCCGATTTCCGTCACATACCAGCCTGCGACGGTGGCGATCCAGCCGGAAAACATCATCGCGACCACGATACGCGCCAGCCAGTCTGATAGTTGTTTGTGTTTGAGCAATTGCCATGCAGACGACCACGACACCAGCAACATCAGCATGCCGACGCCAACCATGATGCGCAATCCCCAAAATAACGGCGTCACGCGCGGATGCTTTCCTACGAATTCATTGAGGCCTTTGATCTCGCCATTGGCTTCGTGCGTGAGGATCAGGCTCGCGCCTTTCGGTACGCCAATGGCAAACCGATTAGTACGCTGCTGCTCGTCGGGAATTGCAAACAGCAGTAAGGGGGCGCCGCGCTCGGTTTCCCAAATGCCCTCCATGGCGGCGATTTTTGCTGGCTGATGTTCAAGGGTGTTGAGCCCGTGCATATCGCCGACGAAGATTTGTATGGGGATCAAAATCGCGGCGAGAAAAGTACCGGTCTTAAGCGCGGTCACAACGTCATCCCCACGATCACCGCGCAGCCAACGATAGGCAGACAGCCCGGCAATGAAGAAAGCAACTGTCAGTCCCGATGCGATCATCACGTGGGTGAAGCGATAGGGAAATGACGGATTGAAAATGATCGCGAGCCAGTCTATCGCGTGGGCTTTGCCGGCTATCATTTCAAAGCCCACGGGCGTTTGCATCCACGAATTCAGCGCCAGGATCCAGAACGCGGAAAGCGATGTGCCGACCGCGACGAGGAGCGTCGCGATGGTGTGAACGCGATTGGAAACGCGCTGACTGCCGAATAACATGATGCCGAGAAACGTCGCTTCCATAAAGAACGCGGTGAGCACTTCGTAGGCGAGCAACGGCCCGGCGATGTTGCCGACTTTCTCCATGAAGCCCGGCCAATTGGTGCCGAACTGAAAGCTCATCGTAATGCCGCTGACGACACCTAGCGCAAACGTGAGCGCAAAGATTTTGACCCAGAATTGGTACGCGTTCTGCCATTTGGTATTGTGGGTCGTGTTGAAACGCAGCTTGAAAAATAACAGCACCCAAGCGAGCGCGATGGAGATGGTCGGAAACAAAATATGAAATGTCATGTTGGCGGCGAACTGCGTGCGTGCAAGTACCAGTGCATCCATGTTTAATCCTTTGGTATTTCTAGCGCTTGGTTGCGGATTTTGCGCCCGAGCTGAGTGAGAGTTTATCTTTCAAAGCCAAAAACTTTTGTGCTTTTGAACCTAGTTTCAGCAACTGGGCTAACGTCTTTTGATCCAACCGTTGTACGTCATTGAACCAAGTCGTCACCAACTCAATTAGATCATGCATTTCACGCAGGCGCTGCTGCGCGTAGCGCTCATCGGGATCGGTCGGCGTTGCCATGAGCGCGGCGCGCAGCATGGTGAGCGTGGGATCGATCTCACGCTTACGCCGTTCTTCCGCCAGCGTGCGAAAAATCGTCCAGACATCCTCCGGGGCCGAGAAATACTCGCGCCGATCTCCCGGCAAGTGCTGTAGCCGCACCAGGCGCCAGGACTCAAGCTCCTTCAGCCCCATGCTGACGTTCGAGCGGGAAAAATCCAAAGTCGCCGCGATTTCATCGGCATTCAATGGATTGGCCGACACATAAAGCAATGCGTAAATTTGCCCAACGGTGCGGCTGATACCCCAGCGGCTACCCATCTCGCCAAAGTGCAAGACGAAGCTTTGAACCAAAGGTGCGGTGTTCATAGTTATTCGATGTTTCAGTAATTACTGAAATAATAGTACAAACATGAAACACATGTAAAGTATTTCGCTCCATTGTGATGTGTTTGATTGGAGATAGGATGTTGCGGATGTTTCAACAGAAACGCTTTGCCACGTGGCAATAGCAGAGAGGTGCTACGAGTATATGCCGTCAAGAACAAGGCGGGGCGCGATTTGTGGCGGGGTGAAGAAAATCAGAAATAGGTTGGTAAAGCCTTAAGCATGTTTTTAGTCAGTTGCTGGGCTTCATACTTCAGCGCCAGCCTACGTGAGACCTATGATTGAGTACCAGACAGCGGTTTTTATCAACACCCAAATTTGCAGTTACTGTGACGTCCATCCGCCATCCACCGGCAGCGTAATGCCGGTAATGTTGTGCGCCCAGGGCTGACACAGCATCGCAGCGATTTCACCGATTTCGCTCGGCATGGACATGCGTTGGCTGGGTTGCTTTTCGCGCAGCAGTTCGCGCACGCCCGCGTCGCGGTCGCCACCTGCCGCTTGCGCACGCGCGATGATTTGCGGTTCGATGAGAGCAGTTTCGGTCCAGCCGGGGGCGATGCAGTTTACGGTCACGCCGCCGCTGGCGCGGGAACCCTGCGCGGCGCACTCCAGCGCGGCGACTTTGGTCAGCCCAACCAAACCGAACTTGCTCGCCACGTAAGGTGCTTTGTTGACGGAGGCGACCAGGCCGTGCACTGAGGCGATGTTGACCACGCGGCCATAGCCGCGCGCGATCATGCCCGGAAGGGCGCGCTGCATGGTGTGGAACGCGGCGGACAGATTGATGGCGATGATCGCATCCCATCGTTCAGCGGGCATGTCGACGACGGACGCGGTGTGCTGCACGCCCGCGTTGTTGACCAGCACGTCGATGCCTTTGCGCCACGCTTCAGCCGTACGCATCATGCCGTCTAGCGCGTTGATATCGCGTAGATCGGCGGCGGAGAACAGCACGTCCACCGCGCCTGCTTTGCGCAGCGCGCTTTCAGCCTCTGCGGCTTGTGCGGGGGTCGCCAAACCGTGCAGCACGATGGCTGCGCCGGCTTGTGCTAAGCGCGTAGCGACGGCGAGGCCGATGCCTTGCACGGAACCGGTGACTAGTGCAGTTTTGCGCGAGAGAAATTTTTCGTTCATGTGAGCCTCAAAAGAATAAATGTAGAAATAAGCGAGTGGGTGTTGGGCGATTAATTTTGACTGCTCTGGTATTTCGAAGCTTATCTACAAGGCCAGGAGACAATGCCAGAGCCATTTTACGGCCATGGCTCGCAACGAGGTAAGCGGGGTGTGGTGTCTGGCGAAGATAGTTTTTTTACCACCTTCAATTTCAACGACTACCTATCAAAGCTTTATTCGGTGCTGCCCTCATCGTCCGGTTTTAACGCTACGGAACACCGGCCCCCACTGGGGGTGCCCCGCTTCCGCGGGCGCTAACTCGAAGCTTGGATCAACCGCCAAGGCCTTGGTGAACTCAGTTCGGCATTGACTTTCGCGATTGGAAACGCAATAAATAAATGCCAAATGTTTATGCGCTGTGGCCTGCTTAGTGGAAGTCAATCCCGTGTCGATGGCCTGTTGTAGCGCTACACTAGCTTTCTTGTATTGTCCTTGGTCGTACTGCTGCAGCCCAAGTTGGAACAGGCGTTGCGCTTGGCCGGTCTCCGACGCATCAAGGATTGTGCGCACTTCGACCACCGGGGCCGGTGCGGATTGTTTAAGTGCGCATCCCGCCACTAACAAGCTTATAACTAAATGGTAGCGCCAAGGTGTAATAGCTGTCATTCCTTTGGTTTCGATTCACCGAAGCGGTGCGCGATTTGCAGGAACGATTCGGGCTTGATAACGATGATCGCGCTATAGGGTAAAAAATTCGCATTGCGTACGACAATCTTGCGCTTGCCCGGCGCGACCTTGATCTTGTGCAACGGTGGCGTCAGGCCGACTTTTTTACCATCGACATAAATCTCGCCCCAGGGCTTGATGGCGAGGCGCAGCGTGCCGGATTTGAGGGGTAAAGGGGGCGCAGTGGTTTGCGCTAAGTGCGGCGCGGTGGTCGTTAGGACAAAGGACATGGGCTGGTTTGGGCCACTCGTTTTGCTGGCATCAGACGCAGATTCTGCCGCGATCGCCGCTGGCTCAGGGACTGGCGAAGTAGCGATTTGCGTGGCTACGGCAGACGCGGGGGAGGCTGTTTGCTCGATCAAGGCTGGTTGAGTTTTTGATTCGCTAGCCGGCTGGGCAATAGCCGCGTTCGTCGCGGCTGCCGCCAACGTGGTTTCAGTCGCCTCCCAGCGCTGCAATTGATAAACGCTAATTGCGACCAAGGCAATCACGGCGACGGGCAACGCCGCGTAGCGCCAGCGTGTCATGCGCGCGGCTGCTAACGCGATTGGCGGACGAACCAGCGCAGTCCCAGTCTGCGATTGATCAGCTTTTTCCGGCGCTGAACCGTCGGCGATACGGTAAACGGCTATGGCCTCGTCTCGCTCGTCGGAAACAAAAGCCTTGTATTGCAACATGCCGTAGTCTTTGGAAATCCGCGCCAGAACTGCGTAGTAGGCCCTGGAGATGAGAATCTCGCGCAACTCGCCACCGCGTGCCACTTGTGCTGCATCGTCCACGCCAGTACCGCTTACTTGCAACGGGTTGAGATCGCCTTTGACCACGCCAACCGGGCCCAAGTTAAGGCCGATATGCAGAGGCGCATCGCGGTAAGCGTCATTATTTTCCAGCGCATATTTGATCTGTCGGGCCGTGGTGAAGCATGCGTCAGGCTCGCCCAGAAACAGCAACACGAGGCTATCTTCGCGATCCGCCAAGAACCAGTTATTGCCGTTTATTTGCGTCGTTGCCGCGTCTACCAACTGGCGCATCAGCGCTGTTAATTGAATCTGCTCAAATACGGGTCGATCCGCATAATCCGCGATTTCAACGTACAACACGCTGGCGATAAAACTGCGGTTGGTAAGCTCAGGATTCAGGTGAGTATTTGCCATTTCTCGTCTCACGGCGTTGTTTCAAGGTTACTGATGTTTCAATCTTGCTGCAGCCCTCACCCCGTGCTCACGGCCAAGGAAGTTTACAAAACGCGCAGGGCTGAAGTGTCTAGTTGTTGTAATACCTATTATAACCTGGCGCATAGTGACACTGATATTTCAGCGGCAAGATGTTTTACGGTAAAGCTGATATGGCTGGAAGGCCCGTGGGAATTGGTTCCCAGCCAAGGCCTGGCTGAGAGTCGCACTGGTACTAGCTCGTGGCAGAGTGTGTTTTTCAACTCAATGACAAGGCTTGCCAGTGAGCGATACGCCGCTGATTTTTGTCACGCTCGACGCGATATTTGTGAGAATCTAACGAATAGGCTACAATTCGCGTCGAATTAGGCGGATAGCTCAGTTGGTTAGAGCACCACCTTGACATGGTGGGGGTCGTTGGTTCGAATCCAATTCCGCCTACCAATACAATCATGTCAGGTAAGCGAAAGGAACTGCAAGCGCCATGGTTATGACACCGCGAACGTATGTTGTTGTCGCTTCCATGGGCTAGTGCGCTTGCAGTTTTCTCGCTAAAAAAGCGCGGCCCCGTCCGCGCTTTTTTTATTTGTGGTTTGGAGATCGAATAATGCTGAGTATCACCCTTCCCGATGGTTCAAAACGTAGCTTTGATCAACCCGTCACCGTCGCTGAAGTCGCCGCGAACATAGGCGCAGGGCTGGCCAAGGCCGCGTTGGCGGGCCGCGTTAACGGCATGCTAGTTGATACATCGTATCGAATCGATAGCGATGCGAATCTCGCCATCGTCACGGATAAAGACGCTGCCGGCGTGGACGTTATTCGCCACTCGGCAGCCCATTTGCTTGCCTATGCGGTAAAGGAATTATTCCCTGATGCGCAGGTGACCATCGGCCCGGTAATCGAAAACGGCTTTTACTACGACTTCTCCTATAAGCGTCCGTTTACGCCAGAGGATTTGGTCAAGATCGAACAGAAAATGACCGAATTGGCGAAGAAGGATTTCCCCATTGTGCGGGAAGCGTGGGAGCGTGATAAAGCCGTTGCGTTTTTTAACGGCATCGGCGAGAAATATAAGGCGGAAATTATTGCCTCGATTCCGGCGGATCAGGAAATCGGTCTATATCGCGAAGGTAATTTTGTCGACCTTTGCCGTGGACCCCACGTGCCGTCGACGGGCAAGCTCAAAGTTTTCAAGCTGATGAAACTCGCGGGCGCCTATTGGCGCGGCGATTCCAAGAATGAGATGCTGCAACGAATCTACGGCACGGCCTGGGCGAAAAAAGAAGATCAAGAAGCCTATCTGCACATGCTGGAAGAAGCGGAGAAGCGCGACCATCGCAAGCTCGGCAAGCAGCTCGATTTATTCCACATGCAAGATGAAGCGCCGGGCATGGTATTTTGGCATCCGAAAGGCTGGGTGCTGTGGCAGCAAGTCGAACAATACATGCGCAAGATCTATCAGGACAACGGCTATCAAGAAGTGAAATGTCCACAGATTATCGATCGATCGCTGTGGGAGAAATCCGGCCACTGGGAAAATTTTAAAGAGAACATGTTCACGACGGCGTCGGAAAATCGCGACTACGCGGTGAAGCCAATGAACTGTCCGGGGCATATTCAGGTATTCAATTCCGATTTGCGCAGCTATCGCGACTTGCCGCTACGTTATGGCGAGTTTGGTTCGTGCCATCGTAACGAGCCATCGGGTGCATTGCACGGCATTATGCGGGTGCGCGCGTTCACCCAAGACGATGGGCATATTTTCTGCATGGAAGATCAAATTCAAGCGGAGTGCGTGGCCTACACGGCGCTGCTACAGCGGGTTTACGCCGTATTTGGCTTTACGGATATCGTCTACAAACTCGCCCTGCGGCCGGAAAAGCGTGTTGGCGCCGACGAACTGTGGGACAAGGCGGAAGCGGCGCTGGCGACCTCGTTAGAGGCCAGCGGCGTGGCGTTTGATCGCTTGCCGGGGGAGGGCGCATTTTACGGCCCGAAGATTGAGTATCACCTCAAGGATAGCATCGGCCGCTCCTGGCAGTGCGGCACCATGCAGGTGGATTTTTCCATGCCGGGACGGCTTGGCGCGGAATATGTAGACGATGACAACACCCGCAAAGTGCCAGTCATGTTGCACCGGGCGGTGATCGGCTCGATGGAGCGCTTCATCGGGATTTTGATCGAAAACTACGCAGGCATTTTTCCGCTGTGGCTGGCGCCGGAGCAAATTATTGTGATGAGCGTATCGGAACATCAAGCAGCTTATGCGGGTGAAGTAGCGCTAGCCTTGAAGAAAGCTGGGTTCCGGGCTCGTGCGGATTTGCGGAACGAGAAAATTTCCTATAAAATACGGGAACATAGTATGCAAAAGTTACCCTACCAAGTAATTGTTGGGGATAAGGAATTAGCGGCGCAAACTGTCGCTGTACGCACCCGCAAAAGTGAAGATTTAGGGCAAATACCCCTATCGCAGTTTGTGGATCAGCTCAACCGTGAACTAAGTGCGGCATTTATTTGATCTAAAACAGGCCCTGCACCATGCCGACAAGCTGGTCGGAAGCAGGTTGTGTAATATCTAGGGAGCCATTGCAATAGCCCAGGAAAAAGACTTGCGAATGAACGGGGAAATCACCGCTCCCGAGATTCGCTTAATCGGTAAAGACAGTGAACAGTTGGGTGTAGTAAGCCTTGCGGCAGCCCAGGCCATGGCGGAAGAGGCGGAACTTGATCTGGTGGAAATTTCGCCAACGGCCCAGCCCCCCGTGTGCCGTATCATGGATTTCGGTAAACACAAATATCGAGAGAGCAAAAAAGCCCACGAGGCAAAGCTCAAGCAAAAGCTGATTCAGGTCAAGGAAGTCAAGTTCCGACCCGGTACGGATGATGGTGATTACCAGATCAAGGTTCGCAACTTGATCAAGTTTCTGGAAGAAGGCGATAAAGCGAAAGTCAGCTTGCGCTTTAAGGGCCGCGAAATGGCCCACCAGGAGTTAGGGTTTAATCTCCTCAAGCGCGTCGAGGCTGATTTATTGGCCCACGGCGTGGTCGAGCAGTTCCCCAAGATGGAAGGTCGGCAATTGGTGATGGTGGTAGGACCGAAGAAAAAGTAGCAGTTGTTGTACTTCAAGCGTGTTCGGGTTGTTAAAGTGTTCCTTTGGAGCCACCCGACGCGATGTCAAACGAAAACGGAGTTGTTCATGCCTAAGATGAAAACCAAGAGCGGTGCCGCGAAGCGCTTTAAAGTGCGCGCATCCGGCAGCGTCAAACGATCACAAGCGTTCAAACGTCATATCTTGACGAAGAAAACCACCAAGAATAAACGCCAATTGCGCGGTACTACCGGTGTTCATAAATCCAACATGGCGTCGATTCAAGCCATGATGCCCTACGCGTAAAGGAGACCGCCATGCCTAGAGTTAAACGTGGTGTCACAGCACGGGCTAGACACAAAAAAGTTCTCAAGCTGTCGAAGGGATTTCGCGGCCGCCGTAATAATGTTTATCGCATCGCTAAGGAAGCAGTCATGCGTGCCGGGCAATACGCCTATCGCGATCGTCGTAACCGCAAGCGTGATTTCCGCCGCCTGTGGATTGCGCGTATCAATGCCGCTGCACGTCAAGCCGGCATGAAGTACAGCACATTTATGAACGGCCTGAAAAAAGCAGCTATTGAAATTGATCGCAAAGTGCTGGCGGATATCGCCGTGTTTGACCAGACCGCGTTCAACCAGCTAGTTGAGCAAGCGAAAAGTAGCCTGGAGAGTTAAGCCGAATTAACCAATATCAGGAGGCCTGTGGGCCTCCTTTTTTTTCTCGTCGAGAACGATGACGATTCTTGCAAACCTGAATGCCGTAACAGACGAAGCGCTCGCCGTAATCCCCAAGGCCGGCAGCACGGCTGAGCTCGAGCAGATTAAGGCCCGTTATCTCGGCAAGTCCGGTAGCTTAACGGGTTTGCTTAAGCAACTTGGCGGGCTATCCCCTGAGGAACGTCGTGATACCGGCGCGAAGGTGAATGCGGCTAAAACCCAGATTGAAACGATAATAGAAGTGCAGCACGACCACTTGGCTGCGCTGGCGCTGAATGAAAAGCTCGCGGCAGAGTCAGTCGATGTGACCTTGCCCGGTAGAGGCAATAATGCAGGGCGGCTGCATCCCCTGACATTAACCATTGAACGCATCAAGGCGATGTTTGCTTCAGTCGGTTTCGACGTGGCAGAAGGCCCCGAGATCGAGACAGACTTTCATAATTTCACTGCACTGAATATTCCCGAGAACCATCCCGCACGGGCAATGCACGACACGTTTTACGTTGACGACACGCATGTGTTGCGTACCCACACATCGCCGGTGCAGATCCGCTACATGCAAGCCAATAAACCACCGCTGCGTATCATAGCGCCCGGCCGAGTTTACCGGATTGATTCGGATATGACTCACTCGCCGATGTTTCATCAAATCGAAGGACTATGGGTCGACGAAAACGTCAGCTTCGCCGGCCTGAAGGGCTTGCTGATTGATTTTATGCGACGGTTTTTTGAGAACGACGATCTCAAAACTCGCTTTCGCCCCTCATTTTTTCCATTCACGGAGCCTTCGGCGGAAATGGATATTGCCTGCGTCATTTGTGCTGGGCAAGGATGTCGCGTCTGTAGCCAGTCCGGTTGGCTCGAAGTGCTGGGATGCGGCATGGTGCATCCGTCGGTGCTTGAGCACGTCGGCATTGATGCTGAGCGTTACCTGGGGTTTGCGTTTGGATTGGGTGTCGAGCGACTGGCAATGTTAAGACACGAAATCAATGATTTGAGATTGTTTTTTGATAATGATTTGAGATTTTTAAGGCAATTCAGTTAAATTTTTGATTATTATTTAGTAATTCCGGTAATATTGTTGCTTATCAATTAACTAAAATTAATTATTAAATGAATTTAGTTAAACAAAAATCTAGCTGAAATCTAAGCATGAAACTTTCCGAAAACTGGCTTCGCACTTGGGTGAATCCGGCGTTTGATAGCGTCGCGTTAGCGCACCTACTCACCATGGGCGGCCTGGAGGTGGAATCCATTGAGACATTGAAGCCGGCGTTTCGTGGCGTGGTGGTGGCGCAGGTGCGCGATGTGCAGCTTCACCCCGATGCCGATCGCCTGCGTGTTTGCCAGGTTGACAGCGGTGACGGCGAGTTACTACAAATCGTATGCGGTGCGGCCAATGTGGCGCCGGGGGTCATTGTTCCTCTGGCACGAGTTGGCGCTTCAATTGGCGAGACCATGATTAAACACGCCAGCCTACGTGGCGTTGAGTCGGCCGGTATGTTGTGTTCCGCGCGGGAATTGGGGCTTTCCGACGATGCACCGGGCCTGCTGTTATTGCCTTCCGATGCACCAGTAGGCGCCAATCTTGCCGAGTACCTCGAACGCAGCGATACGTTGCTCACCCTCAAGCTAACGCCCAATCGCGGTGACTGTTTGAGCATATTAGGCTTAGCACGCGAAGTGTCCGCGATAACTGGGGCAGCTATGATCGCGCATGCCCAGGCGGACGTGGTGGCGACGTTGGCAGCTACGCGCAGCGTCGCGCTCGAAGACGGTAAAGCTTGTCCTCTTTATCTAGGCCGCTTAATCAAATTACACAACCCGTCTGCGGCGACGCCTCAATGGGTGAAGTTAAGGCTGGAGCGTGCCGGGTTGCGCCCCATTAGCGCCGTTGTGGATATCACCAACTACGTCATGCTTGAACTCGGTCAACCGCTGCACGCGTTTGATGATGACAAATTGCACGACGGTATTACAGTCCGTTTTGCCCGTGAGCGCGAGACGTTGGTACTCTTGAATCAACAATCTGTTGTTCTCAGTACGGCCATGCTGGTCATTGCCGATACAAGTGGACCTGTGGCGCTTGCCGGGGTCATGGGTGGGCTCGACAGCAGTGTCACGGATCAGACGCGTAATATTTTCCTTGAAGCGGCATTCTTTGCGCCCGATGCAGTTGCTGGACTCCCACGGCGGCTGGGCTTGAGCAGCGACGCGGCTTATCGCTTTGAGCGGGGTGTGGATTTTGGCGTCACACGGCGCGCGCTTGAACGGACAACGCAGCTGGTTATTGAGGTTTGCGGTGGTGACGTGGGTAATGTTGTTGAGGCGCGCGCTTCGCTACCAGATCGCAAGGCAGTTCCCGTGCGGGCAAATCGGGTTCAACGGGTTCTTGGTATTGAGCTGGCGCAAGACAAAATCGCCGCAGCTTTTCGACGGCTGGGCTTTGGATTTACCGCCACAACAGAAGGCTTTGCCGTTGCGCCGCCTAGCCACCGTTTTGATCTTGCTATCGAGGCAGACTTCATCGAAGAAATCGCGCGTATTGTGGGCTATGATCAGATCCCGCCGATTCAACAAACGGCCACAACGGCGTTGAAGCCGCAGTCCGATGGCTGCAAAACATCCTTTGACATCGCGCGCGCTTTGGCTAGTCGCGACTACCAAGAGGTCGTGACCTACAGCTTTGTAGATCCGCGTTGGGAACAGGATTTTGCTCCGCAGTACACGCCAATAGCGCTACGCAATCCGATCGCGGAGCAGATGGGTGTGATGCGCACAACGTTGCTTGGAGGGCTCATTGAAACGTTGCGATTTAATCTCAATCGTAAACAAGATCGTGTCAGGGTATTTGAAATTGGCCGCTGCTTTTTGCCCAGTGCTGCGGACGCCATGCAGGCATCGGCACACAACGAAATTGATGGTGTAGTGCAAGTGCCTAGGATGGCTGGGCTTTGTTACGGCGAGGTAGCTGAGGAACAATGGGCTGAGAAGAAACGGCTTGCCGATTTTTTCGACGTTAAATCAGATTTAGAATCTTCGTTTCAACATGTGAAAATAGATTTTGAGAAAATTAGCCTGCCGATCCTGCATCCGGGCCGCGCCGCAAGTCTTACGCTAGGTGGCGCCGTCATCGGGTGGTTAGGCGAGTTGCACCCTGCGCTCTGCCAGAAATACGAGCTTACGTCCGCGCCAATAGTATTCGAGTTGGATATCGCGCCATTGCTTGTTGCCAGAGTAAAGAAATACGCGCCGGTGTCACGGTTCCCCGCAGTACGCAGGGACATCGCAGTCGTGGTCGAGGAGTCTACAAGCGCAGGAGAACTTCTCGCTACGCTGAAGGCCGTGGCGCCCAGCGTCGTGAGAGAGATCGCGTTATTTGATCACTATCACGGTAGCAACTTACCGGCGGGAAAAAAAAGCCTTGCATTTCGTGTAGTTATGAACGATACTGAAAAGACTTTGGAAGAAGAAGAAATTGAGAAAATTGATAGGTCGCTCAAGCAGACCCTGGTTTCTCGCCATCAAGCACAACTAAGAAGTTAAGGGGTTTCCATGACTTTAACCAAGGCCGAATTGTCTGACCTATTGTTCGAAAAAGTAGGCCTGAACAAACGTGAAGCCAAAGACCTGGTAGAAAGCTTTTTCGAAGAGATTCGCATCGCGCTAGAGCGTGGCGAAAGCGTTAAGCTGTCTGGTTTCGGCAATTTTCAGCTTCGTAACAAACCACAGCGTCCAGGTCGTAATCCTAAGACTGGAGAAGAAATTCCCATCTCCGCGCGACGCGTTGTAACTTTCCATGCTAGTCAAAAGCTCAAGGGCTTAGTCGAAAAGAATTATGGCGGAAATCCTTCCTAAGGAGGCGCTACCTCCTATTCCGGCGAAACGCTATTTTACGATCGGCGAGGTGAGCGATTTGTGCGGCGTAAAACCGCACGTCCTGCGTTATTGGG
>JBDSJK010000442.1:0-8459 GCA_039917535.1 Burkholderiales bacterium | reverse complement strand
CAATGCGGCTTTCCGAGTAACATGCCTGAAGAACCGCACTGCATATGGCTCCTGGCGCATCACCTAATTTAAACTTCAATGTACCGCCCCCACCTAACCGACGCAAAACGTCCCCTCACCTTCAGCGTCGAAGCGCAAAACGAAAAAGGCGAAGTCGAGCCGACTTCCATCGCGGGCGAGCATCCGCTCACGTTGTACGTCGACAAGCGCGAGATCGTGACCTTGATGACCCTGGGTGCGGCGCCGGAAGCCTTAGCGATTGGCTATCTGCGCAATCAGCGTTTGATCAAGCAAATAGAGGACCTCGAATCCGTACAAGTTGACTGGGAAACCAATGCGGTCGCGGTGGTCACGCGCCGCGGCATTGCCGATCTCGATAGCCGCATGGAGAAGCGCACGGTAACGACGGGCTGCGGTCAAGGCACGGTGTTCGGCGGCTTGATGGAAGAGATCGACAGCATTCAATTACGCGACGATGTGCAGCTAACGGACGAGACTTTTTTCGCGCTGCTCAACGCGGTACGGCTGCACGAAACCGTTTACAAGCAAGCGGGCGCGGTGCATGGTTGCGCGTTGTTCCAAGGCGCGGAGATGATGTATTTTGTCGAAGATGTCGGCCGCCACAACGCAGTGGACGCCGTCGCCGGCATGATGTGGCTCGATCATGTCGATGGCTCGGACAAGATTTTTTACACCACCGGCCGCCTCACCTCTGAGATGGTCATCAAGGCGGCGCAAATGCAAATTCCATTCTTGGTTTCTCGTTCAGGACTCACGCAAATGGGTTACGAAGTGGCCAACCGTGTCGGTATTACCATGATCGGCCGCGCGACGGGTAAACATTATTTGTTGTTCACCGGCATAGCGCGGTTTATGCGCACTACACCATGAGCGATATCACCGGACTCATCCTCGCGGGCGGCCTAGGTCGTCGCATGGGCAACGTGGACAAAGGCTTGGTTCCGTTCAAAGGCAAGCCCATGGTCGCCGCCGTGATCGAGCGGCTTCAGCCGCAAGTGAGCGAGCTGCTGATCAACGCCAATCGCAATCTGGAGCAATATCAATCCTTCGGTTTGCGTGTGGTTCCCGATGACATCACCGGCTTCGCTGGCCCGCTTGCCGGTCTTGAGCGCGGCTTGGCCGAGGCGCAGCATGAGTACATCGTCACCGCGCCATGCGATTCGCCGCTATTGCCTGCGGATTTGGTGGCGCGGCTTGCGGCGGCTTTAGGCGAGAACCAAGCACAGCTTGCGGTGGTGAAAACCCTTGCTCAAGTTCATCCGGTTTTTTGCTTGACGCAGCGTGCGCTGCATGGCCATTTAGTTGCGTACTTGCGTTCCGGCGGGCGTAAAATAGACGCCTGGTACGCAACGCTTAAAGTGGTCGAAGTGAATTTCGACGATGAAGTCGATGCCTTTAGCAACATCAACACACGAGATGAATTGAAACTCTTACAACAGGAATAATCCCTATGTTTTTTCTAGCCATAATTGCTCGTTGCCGCAACGCATTTAGCGCTGTTGCGGCTTTATTATTGCTCAGCCTTGCGCAAACTTCATTTGCGCAAGGCAGCGTCGAAGGCGCATTGGAAGGCCTGAAACAAGGCGGCCATGTGTTGTTGATGCGTCATGCCCAGACCGAACCGGGCACCGGCGACCCGGCAGGATTCAAACTCGGCGACTGCGCCACGCAGCGCAACTTGAGTGCCGAGGGCAAAGCACAAGCCGAGCAGTTCGGAAAGAAATTAGCTGCGCTGGGTTTTCAATTCGACCCAGTATTATCGAGCGAATGGTGCCGGGCAATGGATACCGCGAAGCTTGCCTTTGGCAAAGCCGAACCCTGGCCCGTGGTGAATTCCATCAACGCGAGCAGCGATGACAAGATCGACCTGTCCGCGCAATTGCGCATACGCATCCGCGACTTCAAAGGGCCCGGCAATTTAGTCATCGTGACCCATGGCTACAATATTCAATATCTCACCGGAGAAAATATTCAACCAGGCGATGCGCTGGTAATGCACTCAAGCGGCAGCGGCTTTCGTTTGATGGGCGTGTTAAACCTGTCGTCTTTCTGATTTTTCCATTGCTAATAATGCAAACCCAACTCGCGAAGACGCTCACGGAACTAAGCTGCGCCGACGATTACGATCCTAATTCCATGCCGGTGGACAAGGCACGCGCGCTGATTCGCCAATTCCTCACGCCTATCGCCGGAACGTTGCGCGTGCCGATACGCAGCGCGCTGGGCCGTGTGCTGGCATGCGATATTGTGTCGCCGGTCAACGTGCCGGCCCATCGCAATTCGGCCATGGACGGCTGGGCGCTGCGCGCCGCGGATCTCGCCTCAGAAGGCGAGACCACGCTGCAAGAAGTCGGCAAAAGTTTTGCCGGTGTGCCGTTTGGCAAAGCGATCAGCGCGAGTGAGTGCGTGCGCATTTTCACGGGCGGCGTGATTCCCGACGGCGCGGACACGATCGTGATGCAAGAACGCGCCGAAGCCAACGGCACAGAGATTCGCATCGCGCCAGGACAAAAAAAAGGCCAGCACGTGCGCCAGGCGGGCGAGGACCTGAAGCAAGGCGCCATTGCGTTAGTGAAAGGCCATCCCGTGCGCCCCGCGGAATTGGGATTGATCGCGTCGTTGGGCATCGGCGAAGTCAGCATCTACCGGCCGTTGCGCGTCGCCTTCTTTTCCACCGGCGACGAGTTGCGTTCCATCGGAACTTCGCTAGGCGAAGGCCAAATTTACGACAGCAATCGCTACACGATCTACGGCATGTTGCAATGCTTGGGTTGCGAACCGCTCGACATGGGCGTGGTGCCCGACGTGCCGGAACAAATTGAACGCGCCTTTATCGAGGCATCGCACATCGCCGACGTGATTATCACCAGCGGCGGCGTGTCCGTGGGTGAAGCGGATTTCGTTAAGCAGATACTCAACAAACTCGGCGAAGTATTGTTCTGGAAAATCGCCATGAAGCCCGGCCGGCCGCTGGCCTATGGCAAAATCGGCGGTGCGCATTTCTTCGGCCTGCCGGGCAACCCGGTTTCCGTGATGGTGACGTTTTATCAGTTTGTGCGCGATGCGCTGTTGACGCTGATGGGTCGCAGCGATACACAACCTTTTCCACTGCTTAAGGTTATTTGCACCAGCCCCATCAAAAAAGCGCCTGGGCGGACTGAATTTCAGCGCGGTATTTTGAGCCAAGATGCGCAAGGAGTATGGACGGTTCGCGTTACCGGCGATCAAGGTTCCGGCATCTTGAAATCCATGAGCGAAGCCAACTGCTTTATCATCCTTCCCCAGCCCCAGGGCAACGTCGACGCCGGCGCGATCGTGGACGTGCAGGTGCTCGAGGGTGTAGCATGATTTACTAACCGCATTGAACAAGAGAAAGATGATGAGAAAATTTTGGCTAACACTGCTGCCCATAATCGTGATCGCCGTTTGCGCGTGCGCCACCGCATCGCAACCGAAACCGCGAGTATTCTTCGTCGAGCCACAGGACGGCGCAACGGTCGGCCAGGATGTGAAGGTAGTGATGGGTATCGAAGGCATGGAGATCAAGCTGGCGGGGGACATGACGCCGGATACGGGCCATCATCATCTCGTGGTCGATGCGCCGATGATCGCGGAAGGCGAGATCGTTCCGGTCGATAAGCCGGAGCAATATAAGCATTTCGGCAAAGGTCAAACCGAAACCACCATCAAACTCACACCGGGCAAACACACGCTCACACTGCAACTCGGTGACGGCGCCCATCGTTCCCTCGGAGAGCGCATGCGCAAGACCATCACGGTGACGGCGCAGTAATTCGGGCTTGATTCCCTGGCTTGAAAAAGACGACCCATTCCCTGCCCTATCTTCGGCGCTCCGCAATCCCAACGGATTGCTAGCGGCTGGGGCCGATCTCAGTCCAGACCGCCTGATCAACGCCTATAGCCAGGGAATTTTTCCCTGGTTCAATGCGGGCGAACCGATCCTCTGGTGGAGCCCTAATCCACGCATGGTGATATTTCCGGACGAGCTTAAAGTTTCACGCTCCCTGGCGAAAACATTGCGCAACCGTCCGTACGAAGTTCGTGTCGATACCGCGTTTAGCAGCGTCATAAAAGCCTGTGCGCAAGCACCGCGCGACGGCCAAAACGGCACCTGGATTTCCCGCCAAATGATCGCCGCCTATGTGGAGCTACATCGTCGCGGCATCGCCCATTCTTTTGAAACGTGGATCGATGGCCGGCTGGCAGGCGGCTTGTATGGCGTTGCCATTGGCCGTGTGTTTTACGGCGAATCGATGTTTAGCAATGTAACCGATGCGTCGAAGATCGCCTTCATGCATTTAGTGCGTCAATTGCGGCGTTGGAATTTCGGCTTGATCGATTGCCAAATGAAAACCAGTCACCTGGCCAGCCTGGGGGCCCGGGAGATTTCGCGACAAGAATTTAGCGCATTGCTCGCCGACTTGGTAAACTATGAAAACCCTGTCACCGCACGGCACTGGGAGCTAGACGATGACCTTCATGAATGACATACCGGCCGCGAAACTACAGTTTTACGCGACCGCGCCATATCCGTGCAGTTACCTGCCCGGTAAGCTCGCTCGTTCCCAGGTCGCAACGCCGAGTTATTTGATCGACAGCGCCGCCTACAGTCAACTAGTCACGTTGGGCTTTCGCCGCTCGGGTTCGTTCACCTATCGTCCCTATTGCGACCACTGCCGCGCTTGTGTGCCGGTGCGAATTTTGGCGGCGGACTATACGCCCAATCGCGCCCAGCGCCGCGCGGCTAAACTCCATGACTCGCTGCGAACCAGCCTAAGCACGCTGAAATTTGATCCCGAACATTACAATCTTTATCGACGCTACCAAGTGTCGCGCCACGCTAGCGGCGGCATGGATCAAGATAGCCGCGAGCAATACAGCCATTTCTTGCTGCAGAGTAACGTGAATACGCACCTAGTTGAATTTCGCGAAGGCGACGCGCTGCGCATGGTCAGCATCATCGACGAACTCGAAGACGGCCTGTCATCGGTATATACCTTTTTCGATCCCGATTTGCCGCACACCAGCTATGGAACGTTTAATGTGTGGTGGCAAATCGACCTGTGCCAACGTCTTGGCCTGCCACACCTCTATCTAGGCTACTGGATACGAGATAGCCGTAAGATGGCTTATAAGGCGAATTTCCGGCCGCTGGAAGGATTGATCGAAGGGCGCTGGCAGACACTCCACTCTGACGTCGAATAGATACCTGCCATGAGAGTCAATACCAGAGCGGCTCTCCGGCTATACATTACCACCAACAAGTATCCATGCGCCTCCTGGCACGATGATTTTTTGCTACCGCCATAATGTTTTATTCCCTTGCGCGTCCGCTACTGTTCAAACTCGATCCGGAAGTCGCCCACGACTTTTCGCTTAGCGCGTTAGCAAAGATCGAACGCATGGGCTTGTTGCCCGCGCAACGCCACCCTGCGGGAAAATCAATCCGAGTGATGGGATTAGATTTTCCCAACGTTGTTGGTCTCGCCGCGGGCCTCGACAAAAATGGCGACTACATCGACGCCCTCGCCGCGCTGGGTTTTGGCTGCATCGAAATCGGTACGATCACACCACGTCCGCAGCCTGGCAATCCCAAGCCGCGCATGTTTCGGCTCAGCGCGCAACAAGCCATTATCAACCGCATGGGGTTCAATAACGACGGCGTCGAGCGGTTGATCGAAAACGTTACCCGCAGCCGCTATCGCGGCATACTCGGCATCAACATCGGCAAGAATTTCGATACAGGCATCGAGCGCGCCGCCGACGATTATCTGATTTGCCTGGGCAAGGTATACAGGCACGCCAGCTATGTGACGGTGAATATTTCTTCGCCGAACACGAAGAATTTGCGTCAGTTGCAACAGTCCAGCGAACTCGATGCGCTACTCGCCGCGCTGAAAACCGAGCAGGCCGTATTACACAAACAACACGGCAAGTACGTGCCGCTTGCGATCAAGATTGCGCCGGATCTTAATGAAGCAGACATCGACATGATCGCCGGGCAATTACTCAAGCATTCCATCGACGGCGTGATCGCGACCAACACCACAATTTCCCGCCTGGGCATCGAAGGTTCTGCTCACGGGAAAGAGGCAGGCGGACTCAGCGGCAAACCGCTTGCGCAACGTTCTACCGACGTAATTCGCCGCCTAGCGCAACAACTCGCAGGCCACATTCCTATCATCGGCGTCGGTGGTATCGACTCGATACAAACGGCGCAAGCTAAGCTAGATGCGGGTGCGGCTCTCGTTCAAGTCTATACAGGCTTCATCTATCGCGGCCCGGATTTAATCAGCGAAATCGTGCGCGGTATTGCGCGCTGAACGCCATGTTTATCGGTGTTCCCAAGGAAACCAAAGACCAGGAATATCGCGTCGGGCTCACGCCAGAGGCGGTCGGCGTGCTGACGCAACGCGGTCATGAAGTCTGCGTCGAGCGCAACGCGGGCACTCGCATTGGCTTCCAAGACGACGCGTATCGCAGTGCCGGCGCGGCCATAGTCGCAACGCCCGCCGAAGTCTACACGGCGGAATTCATTGTCAAAGTGAAAGAATTACAAGCGGCCGAGTGGCCCTATTTACGACCCGGCCAGATCATATTCGCCTATTTGCACATCGCACCGGACCCGGAACTCGCCGCGGTCATGCTGTTGAAAAACGTCATCGGCATCGCCTATGAAACCGTAACGAATGCTACCGGCGGCTTGCCATTACTTAAACCGATGTCGATGATCGCGGGAAGGCTCGCGATTCAAGTCGGGGCGTGGGGCTTGCAGATTGCCAACGGCGGCAACGGCACGTTGTTGTGCGGCGGACCGGGCATCACGCCGGGCAAGGTGCTGGTGCTAGGCGCGGGCAACGCGGGCAGCCAGGCTGTCGCCGTTGCGGTCGGCTTAGGTGCGAACGTTACCGTGCTATCGCATCCTTCGTCACGGCTCAGTGCGCTAGCACAGACTTATGGCGAGCGCATCCACACGGGCGCGCTGACGCAAGCAGCGATTGCCGAGGTGGCAGCGGACGCCGACCTTATCGTTGGCGCGATACTCAAGCCGGGTAATCTCGCTCCCAAGTTGCTGACTAGAGAAATTTTACGGCACATGCGGCCTGGTTCCGTGTTGGTCGATATTTGCATCGACCAAGGCGGCTTGAGCGTGACGTCGCGGCCTTCGTCTCACTCACAGCCGTTTTACCTGGACGAAGGCGTTGTGCATTACTGCGTCGGCAACATGCCCAGCGCCGTTGCTCTAAGCTCAAGCCAGGCGCTGGTCGCCGCGACGCTGCCCTATGTGCAAGCCATCGCCGATCATGGTCTTGCGCGCGCCTGCTACGATGATCCAGGCTTGCAGTCGGGTGTGCAGCTTTATTGCGGCCGAGTTACCCATCCCGGCATCGCGCGGGATCTCAACCTGTCCTATTCGCCGCTCGATTTCGCCGTGACACCTGGAAGTTTTTAAGCTAACCTTGAATCACTTTTCAAGCTGATTGATGCCATGAATTCACGTTTGATCTCCATCCAGTCTTTGTCGCAACAAGAACGCGCGCCGTTGCCGGAAACCTTGGGTTTCGGCCGCCACTTCACTCACCGCATGTTCACCCAGCGCTTCGAGCAAGAACGCGGCTGGCGCGACGCGCAGATCGGTGCCTATCAACCCATCGCGATGGACCCGGCGGGGCAAGTGTTTCACTGCGGTCAGGCGATTTTTGAAGGTACTAAAGCTTATCCGCGCCCCGATGGCCAGTTCAATTTGTTTCGTGTCGAGCAGAACGCCGCGCGCTTTAATCGCTCCGCCGAGCGTCTTGCGATGGCGACTATCGATCCTGATTTTCACATCCACGCCATCACGGAATTGGTTAAGCTTGAGCAAGCGTGGATGCCCAATCAACCGGGCTCGGCGCTGTATATTCGACCCGTGATGGTCGCCACGGATCCAACGCTGGAAGTGCGCGCCAGTAAAACTTTTCTGCATTACATTATTTTGAGTCCGGTGGGCCCGTATTTTTCCGGTGGCTTCAAGCCGGTGTCGGTATTGATCTCTCACGACTTTGTGCGCGCCGTGCGCGGCGGCACGGGCGCCGCAAAAACCACGGCCAATTACGCGATCAGCTTGTACGCAATCGAGCAAGCGCGCGCGCAAGGTTATCAGCAGGTGCTGTGGCTGGACGCGCTGGAGCGACGCTATGTGGAAGAAGTCGGCGCGATGAATATCGCCTTCGTGTACGAGGGCAAACACATCCGCACCCCCGCCTTGTCCGGCAGCATTTTGGCAGGCATCACCCGCGATTCGATTTTGCGTTTGGCGCCGGACTTAGGCTACCCCGTGAGCGAAGACCGCATCGAAGTTGAAGAAATGTTGAGCGATATCGCCAGCGGAAAAATCACCGAAGTATTCGCCATGGGCACGGCGGCGGTGGTGGTGC